>JBNGDZ010000062.1:0-14509 GCA_049975765.1 Armatimonadota bacterium | reverse complement strand
GATGTCGATCGTCTCGATGTCGTCGTCAACCCACCAGCCGTCCACCTCGGAGACCTCCGCCCCGTTGACCGTCACCGTGTAGTCCTCCGGATTCTCCAGCGCCAGACGACAGCTCCTCGGAAGCGTGGTGACGTGGAACGTGTAGCGCATCTGGCAGGTATCGCGCGGCTCGGTATCCACCACGCCGGTGGTGTAGAGATACCACGGCTGGTGCTCCGGCCCCAGGCGGGTCCCCAGCCCGTAGCGAGCGCGAATCTGCTCGTCGGCCTTGAGCGTGGGCACGGGCTCGGAGAACTCCTCATCGGCGATCCGGAACTGGCAGTAGTCCAGTGGCATGGTGTTCGGCTCGGTGCGCTCGATGTCGAACGGCCCCGCGAGCTCGGTCCTGTCCACCACGCTGCGTCTCGGCGCGCGCTCCTCGACCTGCGGGACATCGATGCCGATGGTGAACAGCCCCGAGCCGGTCGGGTCCAGCTCGACCTCGAAGGCCACGCGTCCGTCCGCCTCCCACGGCGCCACTGTGATCCTCCGGCCCGTCATCGCGTCCCACTCCACGATGGGGCCATCGGCGTTTACGCTCACGGTCACCGTGCGCGAGCTCTCGCGGTCGTGCGACTGGATGAAGACCAGATGCCCGTCATCGATCTCCCGCAGCATCGCCCACACGAAGTCGGCCTGCTTGCCCTCCTCAGTGATCCGGACCCGGCGGGGCAGCACGTCCTCCAGCGTCGCGATGACAGACTGCGGGTCGGCCTGCGACGAGAGGGCCCTGTCGCGCAGCGTGGCCGGCCGGTCGTCCGGCTCGCCGTCGACCAGGCTCGGGCAGTCGCCGGCGAAGATCACGGTGCCACCGGCCTCCACAAGCTCCTCCAGCAGCCCAAGCGTCGTCTCCCTCAGCGTAATGCTTGGCGGCACGACCACGACCCGGTAGGTCATCCGGCCGACCGTGAGTGTATCCTCCGCCACCCGAGCGTGCTTCGCCAGCAGGGACTCGTCGCCCAGATCGAAGTCATAGTGCTGGCCCATCAGCTCGTAGATGATGCCGTTGAGCTGCTCGTTGAGGCGCTCGATGGCCTCCATGCCTTCGGGGCCGGTGGTCAGGCCCCAGCCGCTCTCGATCGGGTGTATCACCAGCACGTCGCGGATGGGCCGCCCGGCGGTGAGCATCACGCTCAGGCGCGCGAAGTAGTCCTCCACGGTGTCGTAGTAGGGCCACCAGGGGCTGTGGTCGCGAATGCTGGCGGGGTAGTCGCGCTTGGCGCCGCCCGCGAGCGAGTAGTGCGTCAGGTGGGGGCAGCGGAAGTTGATTCCGCAGACCCACTGCCAGTCGCCGATGAACTTGTGCCCCTCCAGCCGCCAGTCCCAGCCGGTGCAGCCGTAGAGTTCGGTCAGCACGCGCTCGGCGCCGAGCTGGTCGGCCACGGAGGTGCACTGCTTGGCGGTGAGCAGCTCGTCGCACTGATCGCGCAGCAGGTCGATTCCGGGCCACTGCATGAACTCGTAGTGTGGCATGGCCGCGCCGATGGCCTGCCGCTGCGATGCCAGCGTCTGCTCGGCGAGCATATGCCCGGTCAACGCGATGTCGTGCTCGCCGCACCACTGTCCGACCTGCTCCGAGAACGCCTCCACGAACAGCTCGGTGATGGTGCGGAAGTAGTCGTGGCGCACCTTTGAGAACTCCCCGTCCGCGAGCGGGAGCACCACCTCAGGCAGCCGGTCGCGCAGACTATAGCCGCGTCGGCGCTCGAACTCGTCGGCCAGCACGCAGGTCCACGGGATGCGGTGGCGGCCATCCACGGTGCCGTGGATCTGCGCGCCGTAGCTGGGCTCATCGGTGAAGACCGCCGGGATGATCTCCCCCATCACGTCACCGTAGCGCTCCGCGTAGGCCTCATGGGTGACCCGGAGGAACTCGGCCACCGCCTCGGGGTCGAGGGTGTCCAGATAGCCGCCGTCGTTGGTCCAGCCGCTGGGCTCCTGAAAGCCGGGGCAGAAGAAGAGAGGGCGCTCGGCGGTGACCTCATCGGCGCTCATCACCTCGCCGGGCCCCGCGATCATCTCGTAGGAGACCAGGCGGCCCCGGTCATCAAGCTGCACGTCGAAAACCGCGTGGACCTTATCCGTGGCGGGGTCGGTGTCATCGAAGCTGGCGCTGAGGTACTTGAGCCGGAACTGGGGGTTCTCGCGCGTCACCAGCCCCCCGGCGGGCCCCGACGGCCAGCGGTCCTCATCGTACATGTAGGCCTTCATGTCAAGCTCTTGAGCCTTCTCCACGCACGCGCTTACGCACTCGAACCACCGCTCGGACAGGTACGGCGTCTTCAGCCCGTAGCGGCTGTGCATGAATGCCCCGCCCATGCCGGCCCCGTGCATGCTCTCGATCTCCCGCTGCAGCCGGTCGGGCCCCAGCTCGCTGTTCCACGACCAGAACGGCGCCCCGCGATAGATGGCTGATGGGCTGATCCACTGCTTCTCGAGCGCTCCCAGGTCGCTCACCTGAATCTCTCCCTCGCATGATAGGCTGCGCCCCGGCCCGACCGGCGGCGCTACGGTATGGCAGTGTGCAATTCTCGATTGCTCCGCGATCCCCTGCCTTACAGAGTCAGAGCGTGCCCAGATGTCCCTGGCAGGGCGCTCAGCGCGCGGGGCCGGGTCGCACACGTGATCTGCACCCTCACCGGGCGAAAGGCGCATCGGTCGGAACTACGCGGCGAGCCCCGTGCGTTCACAAGGATACACGCATTGTCATCCGTGGCGCCAGCGGGCCGGAGGTGGTCCTGCCCCGCCACGCGAGTTGCCGGTCGCGTAACGGCACCGCGGCGCGCGGATCGTTCCGCGATCACGCCTCCGGAAGGGCGGCAGTAGCTTCCCGCGGGGCAGACTGGCGTGCCGTTCGGAGGGGCGCGACCACGCGCGCGCCCGGCCAGCGTCGTTCAGCGGTGATCGGACATCGCAACGACGCACGCACAGGAGTGTGCGTGCCACCCAGCGGCGCCGCCTGCCGTGTTGGGCATCGCCGCTCGGAGGAAGGTGAAATCGCAACGGGAGCAGCCAGGACGCTGGCGGAGGTCGTGGACGTCTTCACCTGCTGCCTGTTCACCTGGAAGGTACTGGTGACGGTGGTGCCGGCCTTCCTGCTGGCGGGAGCGGTCAGCGCCTTCGTCCCGCCGCAGCTCGTGCTGCGATACCTCGGCAGCACGGCCCGCAGGCGCGTCTCCTACTCGGTCGCCGCCATCTCCGGGATCATCCTGTCGCTGTGCTCCTGCAACGTGGTCCCCCTGTTCGTGAGCATCTACCGCACAGGCGCCGGGATCGGCCCGGCCAGTACCTTCCTCTACGCCGGGCCGGCGATCAACCTCGTCAGCCTGGTGCTGGTCTTCGAGGCCATCGGCTGGCAGATGGGCCTGTGGCGGGCCATCCTGGTCCCCGTTGTCGGCGTGCTGTGCGGGTTGACCATGGCGGCGCTCTTCGGGCATGAGGATCAGAAGGCCCACGAGGCCGCTGCGCTGCATGCCGGTCCTCCTCCAGACACCGCACGCCTCGGCGGCCTCTTCGCACTGCTCACGGCGATGGTCATCTTCGGCGCCTGGGAGACTTCCGTGGCCTGGAAGGTGGCCGGGATGGGGGTGATGGCGGTGGCGACGGCCGCTCTGGTCGCCCTGCGCTTCTCAGGCGACGACCTCCGCGACTGGGGACGCGAGACCTGGTACCTGGTGAAGACCGTCATCCCGGTGCTGGTCCCGGCCGTCGTGGTCATCGGCCTCGCCGCGGCCTGGGTGGACATGAAGTGGATCTACCGCCACGTGGGGGATAACTCCCTCCGCTCGGTAGTCTTCGCGGACCTCTTCGGCGAGCTGATGTACTTCCCGATTCTCGCCGAGGTGGTCTTCGCGGGAGCGATGACGAAGCTGGGGATGGCCTCCGGCCCCGCCATGGCGATCCTGCTGACCGGCACCGGCGCAAGCCTGCCCGGCGCGATCATCATCGCCCGCTTCATCGGCTGGCGCAAGGCCACCGCCTTCGTCACCTGCGAGCTGGTCTTCACCATCGCCGCGGCGATGCTCTTCACGCTGGTCCCCGGCGTCAGCGTACCACCCGTGTGACCCGCGCTGTGCCCACCCGACCGGGACCTCAGATCACGCCCCCATCCCCGATACGCTCGTCTTCGAAGAAGCTGTCCCGTCGCACCGAGGGCATCGAGACCTCCAGCACCAGCGCCGGCCCCAGACCCGTGAAGGAGTGCCCCATCCCCGGCGCCATCGCCAGCACCTCACCCTGCTCCATGATGCGCTCCCCATCGTCGAGGCACATCCGGATGCGGCCCTTCAGCACGTAGAAGGTCTCGTGCTTGACCTCGTGATGGTGCTGCGGGCAGGTCTGGCCGTCGAAGAGGAAGAGAAGCTTACCGCAGTAGCCGTGCTCCGGCTCGTTGGCGATCCAGAACTCCGTCTCCCCCACCTCGTCGAAGCGCCCCAGGCCGAAATCCAGTGGCAGCGGCTTGACGTCGGGCATGGTCAGCCCCCAAACCTGCATCTGCTTTTCGATCGCGGCCAGGGCGCGCTCCCGCCCGGGGCCATCAAGCTCCACGTCGGCGTACTCACTCATCGATAGCTCTCCTCGGCGAAGGCTCTCTGCCGCAGATGAGAGAATACTCCCCTGACGCGCGAGGTCAAGCGCTCACCACCACTCTGCCTACCGCCGGAGGAGCATGAAGCATGTCCCTTCCCGCCGACCACTGGGCGAACGTCGATCCCGGCAGCGTCCCGAGACTCGTCACCGAGACCATCCCCGGCCCTCGCTCGGAGGAGCTCAATCGCCGGGGCAGCGCGCACATGATCGGCTACTCCAGCCAGGTGCGCCTCTTCCCGGTGGCCTTTGAGAGCGGACACGGCGTCACGCTCACGGACGTGGACGGCAACACCTACATCGACTTCTCATCGGGGATCTATGTGACCACCCTCGGGCACTGCCACCCGAAGGTCTCCGAGGCGGTGGCGTCGGCGGCGAAGCAGCTTATGAACTGCCACGACTTCAACACCCCGGTGAAGGTGGCGCTGCTGGAGAAGCTGGCGGAGGTGCAGCCCTGGGACCTGACGGGGATGCAGCTTTACGACAGCGGCACCACGGCCGTTGAGGCCGGGCTGCGCGTGTGCAGGGCGGCCACCGGCAAGAACGAGTTCATCTCCTGCTTCATGGACTTCCACGGCAAGACCGGCCACGCGGTGAGTCTGGGGCGCATGAACCCCGCCAGCGGACCCGGGCGCAGCCAGGGCTTCTACCTGGTGCCCCGCCCCGACCCCTACCGGCCGATGTTCACCACCGCCGAGGGGCAGATCGACACCGACGCGTACCTGGACTTCTATGACCAGTTCATCGAGAAGGCTACCACCGGTCAGGTGGCGGCCTTCGTCCTCGAGCCCGTCCAGGGCTGGGCCGGCTCGATCCTCCCGCCCGACGACTTCTTCCCCAAGCTCCGCCGGTTCTGCGACGAGCGGGGTATCCTGCTGATGGCAGACGAGGTGCTCACCAGCATGGGTCGCACGGGGAAGTACTTCTGCATGGAGCACTGGGAGACCGCGCCTGACGTGGTCACCGTGGGCAAGGGCTTTGGGAACGGCTTCCCGGTGACAGGGATGCTGGTGTCGGACAGGTACAAGCAGGGCATCGCCACCATCTCCGCCTCCACCAGCTACGGCGGCAACCCCATGGCCTGCGCTGCAGCGCTTGCGAGCATCGAGGCCATGGAGGAGGAGGGGCTGCTCCAGCACGCTCTGGAGCTGGGCGAGTTCATGCTCGAGCGCATGCGCGGCATCCGCGACCGGCACCCGATCGTCGGCGACGTCCGCGGCCTGGGCTGCCTGCTGGGCCTCGAGCTTGTGAAGGACCGCGAGACCAAGGAGCCCTTCGAGGAGGCCGGGCGGGCCGTCTACCAGCGCGCCTTCGAGAAGGGCCTGGCCTGGGTGCCGGCCTGGCACATCCTGCGCATGTCCCCGCCCATCGTCATGCAGGAGGAGGTCGCGGCGAAGGGCCTGGAGATCATCGAGGAGGCCATCGACGAGGTCGAGCGCGAGCTGGGGTACTGATCCCCCCGCGCGACCGCACTTGTCAGGCATCCACCCCCTACGCGAAGCGGTCTCGGCGGAGGCAGGCGTCATGTCCGTTCTTAGCTTGGACATCGGCACCACCGCCCTCAAGGCCGCTCTGATGGCCGACGATGGGGCGGTGCTGGCCATCGCCGAGGAGGAGTACTCGCCGCGCACGCCCCGGCCGGGGCGCATGGAGATGGAGCCCGAGCGCTACTGGGAGGCGGCGGTGGCGGGCTCGCGCCAGGTTCTCAGCCGGGGCGGCAGCGAGGCCGCCGCCGTCACCGCTATCGGCCTCAGCTCCCAGGCGCAGAGCTTCCTGGCCGTGGACGCCTCGGGCCGGCCGCTGACGCCTGTGATCGTGTGGCTGGACGGCCGGGCTCGCGAGCTTGCGGAGCGCTGGGCCGATGACTGGCTGCCGCCGGCGCGATACCGGCCCATCTCCGGCTACCCGTGGGTGCCGCACGAGTTGACGCTCTTCAAGATCGCATGGCTGGCCGAACACGAGCCTCAGGCGCACGCCGGGGCCGCGCGATTCTTCTGCCTTCCCGACTACCTGGTCCTCCGGCTCACGGGCGAGGCCGCCACGGACTACAACATCGCGCAGATGAGCGGCATGCTCGACCTGCCCACGTGTCGATGGCACCCGAAGCTGCTGCAGGCGGCGCGAATCTCGGAGGAGCAACTGCCGCCCGTGCATCCGCCCGGTACACCGGTGGGCGAGCTGGCGAGCGTCGCCGCCGCTGAGCTGGGCATCCCGGCGGGGACCGCCGTCTGCGTGGGCTGTAACGATCAGCTCGCGGGGGCCATCGGGGCGGGGAACGTGCGGGCGGGCGTGGTCACGGAGACCACCGGCACGGCCCTGGCGGTGGTGGCCACGACCGCACAGCTTCTGGACGATGACCGCTTCTTCGTCGGTCGCCACGCCGTCGAGGGCGCCTGGTACGCCATGCCCTTCGCCCCGGTCTCGGCCGCGGTGCTGACGTGGTTTCGCGACCTCTCCGGTGAGGGCGGGGAGTGGGATGAGTTCCTGGCGGGCGTGGAGGAGGTCCCGCCGGGCGGCGACGGCCTCACGGTGCTGCCGCACTTCTCCGGGACCGCCTCGCCCACGTTCAACCCCGATGCCCGTGGCGCCGTGGTGGGCCTCACACTCGCTCACGGCCGCGCGCACATCGCGCGCGGCATCATGGAGTCGTGCGCCTGCGTCCTGCGAGAGCTCCTCGAACCGGTCGCCGACCACGGCATCGACCTGCGCAGCGTCCGCTCGCTGGGCGGCGCGGCCCGCAGCGACGCCTGGCTGCAGATGAAGGCCGATATGCTGGGGGTGCCGGTCGAGCGCCCGGCCTGCCCGGAGGCGGCCTCCCTGGGCGCGGCGATGCTGGCCGCCACCGGCACGGGGATGTTCGAGTCCCTGCAGGACGCCGCCGACGCCTGGTATCGGCCCAGCGCCACCTTCCAGCCCGATGCCGAGCGCGCCGCCGCCTACGCCGAGGTCTATGAGCGCTACCTGGACGCCTACCGCCGCCTCTACACACGGGAGGAGTGAGCTGATGTCATACCTGTTTCGCGACCAGTCATCGACCGCGCTGAGCGCGCACATCGAGCAGCAGTCCCTGCTGCTGCTGCCTGTCGGCACCACGGAGGAGCATGGCCCGCACCTGCCGGTAGATACCGACGCGCGCATCGCGGAGGCCTACGGTCACGCCCTCGCCCAAGAGGTCGCCGACGACCTGCCGGTGCTGCTCATGGACACCATCCGCTACGGCTACTCCATGCGCGTCATGCGCCGGTGGCCGGGCACCATCGTGGTCGGCACCCGCACCTTCATGGACTACGTCTTCGAGATCTGCCGCTCGGTGCTGGAGATGGGCTTCAGGCACCTGATGCTCCTTGACTGCCACGGCCACCACAGCGGCCTGCTGAGCGGCGTCAATCGAGAGCTCTGCGACGCCTGCGACGTCGCCATCGCCATCATCAGCCCCGCGAGGCTCTCGGCGGAGGCCTTCAACGAGATGCGCCGCTCCGACCCCGGCGGCGCCATCCACGGCGGCGAGTGGGAGACCTCGCTGCTGCTGCACATCAGCCCCGAGGTCGTGGACATGTCGCTGGCGAGCGCTGAGGACGCAATGCGCTACCACTCGGAGTTCGTGGCGGGCGACAACTTCACGGGCCGTCAGAAGGTCACATGGTCCACCTGGTATCTGCAGCCGTCGCGGACGGGTATCTACGGCGATCCGACGGTCGCCACCGCCGAGACCGGCGAGGCGATCATGCGTGCCGCGGTCGCGGCCGGCGCCCGCTTTCTGCGCGAGTTCTACCGCCACGCGCCCCAGCGAGGTAACGGTGATGGCTGAGCCGCTCGACGAGATCCGCCGGGAGCTGGGCGGCCGGGAGCTGCTCGTGGTGTCCTGCTGCCATCTGCGCCGGCTACGCCAGCATGCGCGTCAACGTGTCACGAAGATGTGCCTTCTGTGGGGGGCGGGAACGCGCGTCACGGCCCGGCGACCACCAGGCGATTCACCGGCGGGTAGCGGTCCTCCGACACGAGCTCGCGGCGACCCGGTGCATCCCGGAACTCGCGGTAGACCAGAACGCGATAGCCGGGGGCGCCGCGCACCAGCCGGTGGCACTCGCCGGGCTGCAGCCCCGAGTCGATGCGCAGCACCTCCCGCGGCGGCAGCACCCCCCGGACCGTCGTGTGCACCGCCGCCATGGGGCCCGCCTCCCGTCCGAGGATGGCGATGCCCAGGGAGTCGCCGGTCGGCCGAACCTCGATGCGCACCGGCGAGGGGTGGGTGTTGCGCAGCCGCAGGTCGATGTCGTACTGCGCGACCGCGGCATCCCGCCCCAGCGGGCAGTAGTGTGGCGCCCATTGATGCCGGTGGCGCTCCACGATCTCCAGCCCGGCCACCAGCGCGGCGTTATAGAGAGTCGTGGACGTCTGGCAGACCCCGCCGCCCCATGCCGGGTGCATCTCTCCGCCATAGCTCACGGGAGCCTTCAGATAGCCGCGGTCAGCCGTCCACGGGCCCACCGTGTCGTTGAAGGAGAGAACCTCTCCCGGGGCGAGCACCGTGCCGTCGAGGGCTCGCGCCGCGCGGAGGGCGTTGGCTCGCTGGTTCCGCTCCCGGCCCTGCAGCGGCGTGCGGTAGCTGCCGAGCACCCCCTCACGCGGGGGGACGGCGGCCGCCGCCACCAGGCCGACTGCGGCCAGCACCGTCGCCACCCATGCAAACTTGCCGCTCATGGTCGCCTCCCTTGAGCCCGCCAGGCGCATTGCCCGCCGTTGTCGTCATCTGCCGTTCCGGGCCGTTGGCCCGCAGCCCGTCGCCCGTAGCTCGTCGCTGCCGTTCTCTGCCGTTGCCTACGGCTCAATGACGAACTCATCCGCCACTCCGTAGGCCCGCACCGTCGGGTCATACATGTTGTAGGCCACCGTGGGCATGGCCCGGTAGCGCCCCGGGATCTCCGCCCGCACCCTGTAGCTGAGCGTCCGGGCGCCAATCGGCAGGGACCTGACGGCGAAGGCCACCATCTCGTCGCGCACGATCTGGTCGCTCCACCAGTTGTCCCACTCCCACTGCCGCAACCGGCCGCGCTCGATGACCTCGCAGCCCGCCGGGATGGGGTCCTCGATCATCAGGAACTCATGCTCCCGCCCGGCGCGCACGGTCAGCGTCACCTCCACAACATCTCCGCTGCGGTAGCGCGCTCGCTCCCCCGGCACCGTCCTGTCCAGCAGCGCCAGGCCCCGCGCCGCCTGCGTCTTCACCTGCCGGTAGGTGCGCTCGAGCACCAGCGCCGAGCCGCCGGTGACGGGCGAGGCGAGGTCGGCCTTCACGTGCTGGGTCAGCTCCAGCGTGTAGTGGAGCCGCCCTGCGCCCGGCGAGGACTCCGCGTCGCTCCCGGCAGCCAGACCTCCGCCATCGCGCTCGACGGCCACCTCGACGTTCCCTGGCCGCAGCAGCTCGGGCGGCACCTCCACCACCCTCTCCGGCCGGAAGACGTCCTCGGGGGTGAAGCGGCCGGAGAAGACCTTCCGGCCGCCGACCGTGACGGTGGCGCTGAAGTCCGGCGAAAGCTCGCTGCTGACCCGCAGGTAGTCGGCCAGAGCGTAGAGCACGAAGGCGGTGTCGCGCGTGGAGTACCAGTGGTCGCCCCTCCGATGCACCAGCAGCCACCGGGCGACCTTCGACAGCCGCGCGTCATCGGGCGTGAGCCGACAGACGGCGGAGAGGGCCAGGGCTGTGGTCTCGGCATCCGAGCACACGCCACGACCGCCCTGCGCCTCCCAGGAGATGAGGTCTCCGGCGCTGTCGGAGTCCCGCCACAGGCCACGCAGCAGGTCGCGGGCCGGCGCCTCCTCGCCCATGGCGTGCAGCGCCAGGCAGGCCAGGGCCCGAGCCCGCACCGGAGCTACGCGCACGCTATCCACGAGCGCCCTGACCCCGTTGCCCTCCGAGGCCTCGCGCACGACATCGCCGCGGCCCGCCACCGCCAGCGTGTAGGCCGCCCAGGCCGTGTCGGCGGCCCCCAGCCTGCCCTCCTCGTAGAGCCCGGCAAGCCTGCCGACGCCGGCCGCCAGCACGGGGGGCGTCACCTCGAAGCCGGCCTGCCGCGCCTGCACCAGCGCGAAGACCACGTAGGCCGTCATCCAGGGGTCCGAGGCATCGTAGCCCCACCACCCCCAACCGCCATCGTCGCGCTGGTAGTCGTAGATCCTCAGCAGGCCGCGCTCCACCATCTTCGGCAGCCGCTTGCGCAGCTCGCGCCGCTCAATCCCAAGCTCTTCGAGCAGCCGCGCGATGATCACATCCGGCAGGAAGGAGGAGGTGGTCTGCTCGATGCAGCCGTAGGGGTACTGCGCCAGGTAGTCCAGCGAGCCCAGCATGGCGGAGGCGAGCGACGGCGTGAGTCGGACCTTTAGCGCGGGCGTGCCCTCGATGACATCCTTACGGATGGGCAGCACCTCCACCATTCGGCCTCCGGCGACGCCGGAGCGCAGCTCCACGCGGCGCCGTCCGAAGGGCAGCACGGGGATGGCCCGCTGCATGGCGTCCTCGAGATCCCCGGCCTTCGCCCACACGCGCACTGTCTGATCGCCGACTGCCGGCGCCTGGACCTCCCACTCGAACCGCCTCGCCTCCCCGGCGGCCACCGCTCCGGACTGCTGCGGCCGACCGGCGATCTCGAGGTAGTCAGCGTTGATCCCCACCTGCGCGTCCACCGGCCCGTCGGTGCGATTGTGCACGACGCCGCCGATGCGCAGGCGGTCGCCCTGGGTGATGAACCGCGGTGCCTCCAGACGGACCAGGAAGGGCCTGGTCACCACCGCGTCGTGAGTGCTCTGCCCCACAAGGGTCTCGGCGGTGTGCGCCCGCGCCGTCGCGCGCCACGTCGTGAGGTTGTCGGGCAGAGCGAACTCGAAGGTGGCCTCCCCCGCCTCATCGGTCATCGCGGAGGGCGCCCAGAAGGCGGTGTCGCGGAAGCGCCGCCGTGTCTCGATCTGCGCCCCGGCGCCCTTCCATCCGTCGCTGAGGTAGATCATCGGGAACGAGAAGTCCGTGTATACCTCGTGGCTTCGGCGCGGATAGAAGGCGTCAACGATCTGCGGCGTACGATCGGGATAGAGCGTCACGAGGGCCCGGTCCACCACCGCCAGCGAGACCTCCGCGCGGGCGGGGCGGCCCTCCGGATCGCTCGCGCGCACAGTGTAAACCGCCCGGTCGCCGGGACCGTACTCCTGCCGGTCGGTGCTTACCTGCAGCCTCAGAGTGCGGCTCTTCGGCTCAATGCGCAGCTCAACAGACTCCTGCACGAAGCGCTTGTCGCGCACGAAGGCCACGCTCACCCAGCAGTTGGGCGCCCACTCGGGCTTCAGCTCCACCTCCGCCACGGTGGAGTTCTCCTCCAGCTCCACCAGGCGGCGGGAGTGGATCAGGCCGGTCTCGACGGTCAGCAGCGCCGTGGTGGGGACCAGCTCGGTGTTGATCAGGATGCGCGCCGTCTCGCCCTCGCTGTAGGTGCGCCGGTCAGTGACCAGGTCCAGCTCCCCATAGGGGTAGTCGTAGCTGAAGCGGGCGCGACGCGCCACCCACAGCCAGGTGGTGCCGGCGATCCGGTTGCCGCGGCTGTCTCGGGTCGTCGCCAGCACGCGATAGCTGCCCTCGGCGCCCGGCGTGAAGGTCACGGTCGCCGTGCCGTCATCGCCGGTCTGCCAGTCGGCGGCAGCGCGCTCGACGAAGTGCTCCTCGTCCTCCGACCACTCCGAGCGCGCCAGCAGCGCCTCGCCCGAGGCCCGCACCGGATCGTCGTCGTAGTCGATGGTGCGGATGGTGACCGTGGTTGGCCTCCCCACGTGCAGGATCGACGGCTCCGCCTCAACCTGCACCCGGAAGGCCCCCTGGACCACCAGCACCCTGTGTGAGGCGCTTACCGAGCGCCGGCTGGCGTCGGTAACGCGCACCTCAATCTCATAGGTCCAGTCGGAGGGATCGCGCCAGCGCTCGTGGTCATCCTCCTCGATCCTCGTAGGCACCGAGAGCGCAAAGCGCCCCGCGCTGTCGGTCAGGCCCGTACCCTCCATGACCACCTCGCCGCCGCCGTAGTCGCCGTAGTCGTCGAAGTAGTCGCCCTCGCCACCCCATGCCGAGCTCTCCGGCCACCACCAGGCCTCCGAGCGCGTAACGTAGTAGCGCACCTCCGCGTCCGCCACTGGCGCGCCGTAGAAGTAGGTCGCGGTGACGGTGGCATTGATGGGGTCACCCCGCACATAGCGCTCGCGGGACGTGCTGATCTCCACCTCCCACTCCGGCTTGCGGTACTCGGCCACCGCGAAGTGCGCGTAGTGCGGCTCCCCCGCCACCGCGGCCTTCAGCGCGTAGATGCCCGGCAGCGCGGCGTCCGAGAGGCTCAGCGTGCCGTGGAAGGAGCCCATCTCGTTGGTCTGCAGGCTCGCGGTGTGCACGAGGTTGTCCATGTCGTCGCGCACCTGCACCTCAACAGGCAGACCCGCCGGCACGCCGTAGCCGCCCTCCTCAAGCTCGCGCACGATGCTCTTGAAGTGCACGTCGTGGCCCGGCCGGTAGGCGGGCCGATCCGTGTAGCTGTAGACGCGGTAGCCCTCCTCCTCGGAGTGCCGCGGCGAGTACCACCCCTGCACCGCCGCCGTTGACCGCCCGTCTGCGGCTCTGATCACCATGCGGCCCTCGGCCTCCCCCCCGGCGCCGTCCAGCGGCAGCCTGACCAGCCCCTCAGAGTCCGTTACCCCCTCGGCAAGCAGCGCATCCTCACCCGCCGCCTCCACCGTTACACCCGGCCGCGGCTCGCCGGTGGCGATGTCCACCGTCCACGCCAGCACCGCCCCCGGTATCCGCTTGCACACCAGCGCCAGGTCGGTGACGGTCAGCACCTCCACCCGCTGCAGCTCGCCCGCCCGCAGCGCAACCGGATACACGCCCGGGCTCAGCCGTGGCAGATCCAGGCGCATGGCGAAGACGTCCTCGGCGTCGCGGCCGGTGATCTGCTCCGTGGTGCGCCGCATCCGCTCAAGACGGTCGCCGGCCTCCAGGTCCAGCTCCTCCTCCCGGGCCCGGCGATCGCCCAGGAGCGCCGCCAGGTGCGTCTGGCCGGTCACCTGTGCCGCCTCTGCCTGCAGGCGGTAGACTGCCACCTCCAGGTCGCCGAAGGGGACGAACCCCCGCACCCGAAGCCGGGGCCGCTCATCAGGGGTGAACACGCGCGTAGCGACCGACAGCTCCATGAACGGAGCGACCGGCGCAAGCTCCAGGCGCAGGTCCAGGGTCTGTCCCTCCACCACCGTCACATCCCGGCCGTCCCGGAGTCGGTGGGCCTCGGAGCGGACCTCCAGGCCGTAGTCGCCGGCGGGGATTCCGGCGAATCTGAAGTGCCCTCGCGAGTCCGTGTGCCTCGTGAAGCGCCAGCGGCTCCCTTCTCCCTCAGTGAGCGTGACCCGCGCGTCGGCGATGGGCGCGCCCAGCTCCTCGGCGATGACCACGCCCTCCACGCTACCACGAGGCGTCTCCGACATCAGCGCCCACGCCATCACCGCGCCGGCGGCCAGCAGGGCCGCGCACAGCGCCGCCGCTCGCGATCGGCTCTCACGCATCGCGATCACCGCCCCCATCCGCGACCTCGGCCCGCACAAGCGCGACGCCCACCGCGATCCACACCACCGCCACCAGGGCTATCGCCCCCACGATGCCGGCCTTGACCGAGCGCGAGATCGGCCCCACGTCGGCCACGATCGGCCCGATCTGCAGCGCCACCAGCGCAGCTCCCACCAGAGCGGCGTGCGGGGCCGCGGCCAGGCAGGCGGCCCTGTCGCGGCCCGTGGACCATGCCGCCAGCACCATCCACGCCAGCTCGCCCACCACCAGACCCACCAGCAGCCCCTGCATCGCGCC
>JBNGDZ010000061.1:0-14597 GCA_049975765.1 Armatimonadota bacterium | reverse complement strand
GCCTGCAGGTAGTATCTCGCCAGCCACCTGCGCGGCTCGATGAAGTCCGGGTCGAGCTCCAGCACCTCCTTCATGGCCTCAACGCCGCGTTCCGGGTGTCTGCCCTCGAACAGTTGCCTCGCCTCCCGCATCTTTATGCGGGCGGCCTTGCGCTGCGGCGACTCCTGCTCCTCAGCCATCGACGACCCCTCCGATGCGCGTCAACTGGATGCTCCAGGTCCCCAGCGCTCATCCGAAGCTGCGAAGCGTGTCGTGAAGGTGCTCGGTAGCGACAGATCCTCAGTCAGGTGATCGTCCTCGTATCGGTCGGCGGTGCCGGCTTCGGGCACCGCTTGCATGTCAGTCTCGCATAGCCGCCAGGGACTGCACGTACGGCGGGCGGGCCACGCCCTTCTCGGTGATAATGGCGGCCACCAGGTCGTGGGGCGTCACGTCAAAGGCCGGGTTGTAGACGGCCACCTCGGGACATATCGGCTCCTCGGCGCGATGCCCCAGCAGCGCGACCTCCTCACGGTCGCGCTCCTCGATGGGGATCATATCCCCTGCGGCCAGTTCGTAGTCGATGGTGGAGACGGGTGCCGCCACGTAGAACGGGATCTCGTGCCGCGCGGCAAGCACCGCCACCGTATATGTGCCGATCTTGTTCGCCACGTCCCCGTTGGCCGCGATACGGTCTGAGCCCACCACCACGCAGTCGATATTGCCCTCGCCCATCACGTACCCGGCCATGCTGTCGCAGATGAGCGTGGCCGGGATGCCCTCCGCGCACATCTCCCAGGCGGTCAGCCGCGCCCCCTGCAGCAGCGGCCGCGTCTCATCGATCCACACCTCAACGTCCCTGCCCGCCTCGTGGGCGGCGCGGATCACGCCCAGCGCCGTCCCATAGCCGGCGGTCGCCAGCGCCCCGGCGTTGCAGTGCGTGAGGATGCTCGCACCCTGCGGGATGAGCTGTAGGGCGTTACGGCCGATGGCCATGCAGCGCTGCAGGTCGTCCTCGACGATCTCCCGCGCACGCCGCAAGAGAGCCGCCCGAACGCCGTCCGGGCCCTCCCCGGCGGCCTCGTCGGCGGCTCGCTCCATCTGCCCGAGCGCCCAGAAGAGGTTCACCGCCGTCGGCCGCGTCGCCGCCAGCCGCTCGCGAGCCCGCTGCAGCTCCTCGCGCAGCCCGTCCATCGTCTCGGCGTGAGATCGACGTGCCGCCAGCGCCATCCCCAGCGCCGCCGCGCAGCCAATGGCCGGCGCCCCCCGGACGCTGAGCCGCTCAATGGCCGCCGCGACACAGTCCACGTCGCGGCAGTCGAGCATCACAAGCTCGCCCGGCAGCCGGGTCTGGTCGATCATCCGGACCATGCCGCCGTCCTCGTCCACCCACTGCACAGTGGGCGGAACGCCCTCGGCCATCGCCGGGCCTCCCTCGATGAGGGGTAATCCCTCCGCTAGGCAACTTCGCCGCCACACGGTCGGTCACCTTCGCGGAACACAGGTGAATCTCCGTCCGGCGCGAACTGCCTCCCAGCGATCATGACCGAGCTGAGGCCGGCAATCCTGGAGCGGCCCACGCTGCTCATCACCGCCCCGCGGGGCTGGGAGCTCGAGGCCCGGCAGGAGGTGCGCCGACTGCTGCCCGGGGCGCGGGTGAGGTCCCTGTTCATCCCGGGGAACCTGATGGCCGTGCCCGAGGGGGAGGTCGCGGACGCACTGGATGTGCTCGCCGGTGCCGAAACCCAGACCGTAGGACGCGTCACGCCGGTGCAGCTTCGGGTCGAGATCGGCCCGGAGAGTCGGTGGCTCGCATCCATGCAGGACGCCGCCGGCCGCCTGCCGCCACCCGACCAGGAGCGCAGCTTCAAGGTCGCCTGCAACCGAAGAGGCGAGCACGAGTTCACCAGCCGGGACGTGGAGCTGGCGCTCGCAGACGTCTTCGTGACCCCGGATGGCCCGCCCGTGGACCTGGAGGAGCCGCAGCAGGTTCTCTCCGTGGAGATCTTCCAGGACCTGGCCTTCATGGGCATGAACGCCGCTGAGCACCTGCTGAGAAAGCAGCTCCGGCGCATGCGCCGCTGGGCGCCGGGCGAGCGGCCGATCTCGCGAGCGGAGCTGAAGTTGCGGGAGGCCATCGACGAGTTCGGCCTGAAGCTGCCCGCTGGCGGCAGGGCACTGGACCTGGGCGCGGCGCCGGGCGGCTGGACCCGCGTGCTGGCCGACCAGATGGCGGAGGTCGTGGCGGTGGACCCGGCGGACCTCGACGAGCGTGTGAGTGCGCTGCCGAACGTCACGCATATCCGGTCCCGAGCCGAGGAGCTTGACGCTGAGCGCCTGGGGCGCTTCGAGGTGCTGACCAACGACATGAACCTCGGCCCCGAGGATTCGGCGCAGTTGATGTGCGAGACGGCGGAGCTGCTGGTACGGGGCGGCGTGGCTGTGATGAGCATCAAGTTCGTGACCCGGCACCGCGCCCGGCACGTCCGGGAAGTCAGGCGGATCCTCGCCGACAGCTACACCGACATCCGGGTCCGCCGCATGCCCCACAATGCCAGGGAGACAACCGCAGTGATGCACCGGCGGTAGCGGCCGTGCCTACCGCGCCCCGTTCGAGGCCTTCGCGCCGGCCTGCACCGCCCACTCGCGCAGGCGGCTGACGGCCGCCTCGGTGCCACAGAGGGTCAGCGTGCTGTCCTCGTGGAAGACCAGACGCAGCCCGCGCCAGCTCTCCGGCAGCCCCTCAGGGCAGGGGTGCGCCGAGTTCTCGACCCGCATGTGCTCCCAGTGGAAGTAGTAGTAGAGGTCGGCCATCGGCGGGGAGTACTCGCCGATGATGCGCAGGTAGTTCTCCGCCAGCTCCAGCAGACAGACCGTCGGCTCCCCGTCCACGAGCATCGTGTCCAGGGGCTGGGTGGGCCTCGAGGGCGTGGGACCCTCCGCGGCCACGACCAGCGCCCGAAGCTGCCGCGCAGGGGGCTGCAGGTACTCACCGCAGGGGTCGAGGAAGTCCAGACCGACGCCGGCGCTGAACCGGAGGCGTAGCTTACGCCCGTCCGCAAGGCCGAGGCTATATGCGACGCATCGCCGCATCCGCGAACAGGCGACCGTCCGCAGGCCCTCGATGGCCGTCACGTCCTCGTGCTCGAGATCAAGCAGCGGCGCACGCCGCACCTGGGGATCATGGACCGCAAGCCGCTGGTTGGTCAGTGTCACGACGACCGGATCACCGTGCAGCGATCCACCGGCACCATCCAACCACTCGGCCGGGTAGAGGCCTACGATGCGCTCCCCCGGCCGCAACTGCTCGGCGACACGCCGCCGACGCACCAGCGCCCTCACAGCCACGGAGAGGGAGACCATCGCCCCCCCGGCAGCGAGGGCGATGGCCGCGCTGGCGAAGGCGGTGCGGCGAGGCGTGCCGCTGTAGGGCCCGAGCAGCGAGTAGGCGGCGATGACGGCCAGCACCAGGGCGGCTCCGGCGAAGGACAGCGCGGTATGCAGGACCGTGCCGCTCCTGGGGCCCCGTTGGGCACCGGTGGGCCCTGTGCCGCTCACGCCTCCGCGCCTCCCGAGCTCTGCGCGCCCATTGCGCTTACAAGCTCGTCGATCGCTTGTGGGCTGAGGACCTCCGCGTCATTGCCCACCACCGACGCCATCAGCCCGCCGGCGGCGTTGCCCCGTGCCACGCACTCCTCCAGCTCCATCCCCGCCATCAGTGCGGCGAGGAATCCGGCGTTGAAGGCGTCTCCGCAGCAGGTGGTGTCGGCCGTCTCGACCGCGAAGGCCGGCAGGCGCACCGTCGTCTCGTTCGCACAGACGATCGCGCCGTCGGCCCCTAACTTCAGCGCCACCATCTGGGCCATCTGGCAGAGCGCGGCGAATGCGGCCTGGACGCTGTGCGTCTCCGTGATGGCCTGAGCCTCGATCTCGTTGGGTAGGAAGAGGTCCACGCGCTCCAGCAGCGCCAGCAGCCCGCTGTCCCAGTCCTCGGCCGGATCGTAGCCGGTGTCCAGCGACACGCTCAGGCCCTCATCGTGGGCGGCCTCCATCAGCTCCGGGAGATCGGGCTGCAGCCTCGTCTGCAGGAAGTAGCTGCCCACGTGCATGTGCCGGGCGCGGGCTATCAGGCTCTGAGGGATGTCCTCCCCGCGCAGAGAGTCGATGGTGCCCACATAGGTCACGAAGGCCCGGTCCTCTCGGCTCGACAGCGAGACCGTGATGCCGGTGGCCAGCTCCGGATCGCGGGCCACGAAGTCGCCAGTGACGCCCCACCGCTCCAGCTCCCGGACAAGGAAGTCGCCGAAGTCATCGCGGCCCACCCGCGCCACGAAGGCGACCTTCATGCCCAGTCGGGCGCAGCAGACCGCGAAGTTCGCCGCCGAGCCCCCCAGACGGCGGGTCAGCGCCGAGGCCAGCACCTCCTCGCCGTACGCGGGGATCCGCGGGATCCCCGAGAGAATGAGGTCGATGTTCAGGTCCCCCACTGCCAGCACGTCGAAGTCGCGGCTCGCGTCCCATGCCCTGGCCCGCAACGGCATCATCCCATCACAGCGCGTGTTCTCGGCGTCGCCGACAGCTTCGGCGCCTATCGCCCGGCAACCTCCGTGCCGCGGCCGGGGAAGGTCTCCTGTCGGTGGTGCGGAAGTCAGAGGGCCGGGTGGCTGCGTAGCCCGCTCCGGTCACCAGTCCGGGAGGCAGAAGAGTGTCCGAGGAACGAGACCTGTGCCGATGGTACAACGAGACGTCCGCGATCAAGCGCGCCTACGACCAGGGCCTCATCGAGCGCAAGTGGGTGGAGGACTACTGCTGGAACGGCGGCAGGGGCTGCGTGCGCAAGCGCCGCTTCGAGCAGGAGGGTTACGTCTCGCCCGACTACGTGCTGCCCGACGGCACGGTCAGCGAGAAGCTCAGGGGCCGCTCGTTCTAAGCGCCGCGGGCACGGTCAGTCGGCCCGTACATGCTCGGTCGCGGCCACCATGGCGTCAATGCGCCAGGGCTCAGTATCCAGGGTGACAGGGCTGCCCAGGCTGGTCCCCAGCAGCGGCCCGGCGGCGTCGAACTGCCCGCGCACCGCCCGCCGGATCGCCTCCTGAAAGCCATCACGCAGCAGTGTGGCGTCAATGTTCCCCAGCAGCGGTCGGTCATCGCCGACGATCCGCCGGACCTGAGCCAGGTCGATCTCGAAGCCCTTCTTGCTCTCCTCGAAGGCCAGGGCGTCGGCCGGCAGTCCCGCGATGTGCTCCAGGCGATCCTCAACGGCCCCACAATAGTAGTATACCGTCCGCAGACCCAGATCCCGGGCACGCTGCAGCAGCTCCTGCGCCGCCGGCAGGCTGAACCGCAGGTAGTCCTCCTCGGAGATGAGGTCCGAGCTGCTGAGGCACTCCTCGGTGAAGATGCACTCGATTCCCGCCTCCGCCAGCAGATCCAGCCGGTCGCACAGCGTCCGCGTCCTGTTGGCGATGACCTCGCCCAGCAGGTCGGGGTCCGAGCGCATCATCTCCATGAGTCCGGCGAAGCCCAGCGCCGAGTAGGCCGACCAGTAGGGGGCGCCCACCGCCCCGTAGACCAGATACTCCTCGGCCCATCGCTGCACGGCCAGCCGGGGCAGCTCCAGTGTGCCCGAGTCCCGGTGCGCGGCGGGGTCCTCAACCGGGGCAATTCGCGCCGGATCGAGCGATGCCATCTCGGACCGGCGATCCCACACGTCGGTCGTGGAGCCCTTTGGCGCCTTCATCACGTCCACGGCCTCGCCACCGGGCGATTGGCTGAGCACGCGGCCCTGGCGGACCATGATCCGCGTGCCCTCGGCCGCTCGCGTGGGGCCGAAGCGCGTGGGCATCCACACCGGCGGGCGCTGCAGGATCGACCACGCGCGCTCCCACGCGTCGAGGTGTGCCTCCACGACCTCCTCGAAGCTGAGCTGGCGCTCCTGTGCGCCCCCCAGCATCTCCTGGTAGACGGCGGCCAACGCCTCCCGCCGCCGGGGCTCGAGGAACAGCCCCAGGTAGGTCTGCATGCAGACCGGCGGCTCGGGCGGCCGGCCGCTCAGCAGCCTGAGGGCGCGGCCCCGGCGTCCGGGGCTCACGCCCAGTTCACCCACACGGGGCTCGACCAGGCCATCCAGCCGTCGTCGCGCGTGATGCGCGCGTAGTACCACTCCTCGGCCGCTGCGGCACCGTCCTCGACCGTCCAGTCCACCAGCAGGTCGTGGCAGTCCAGTGTCCGCCAGTCCTCCCCGCCGCGGACGATGGCGGCCTCCACGATGGGGACCTCGCTGGCGGCCCACAGATGGATCTCACGCTCCTCACGGCAGGACACCAGGCCGCCCATGGGCTCGCCGCAGACGCTGAAGCGCATCGGGGTGCGCACGTTCGTGGTCGCGAAGCACCGGCGGCTCCAGAGAGCGTCAAAGACGGCCTCGCGGGTCAGCTCCGGCGCCCACACGCCCATGATGCCCTGTCGGCTGAGGAGGCCGTAGGCCTCCGGGAGCTGCTGGAGGTTGTGCAGCTCGTCGCCGGGCCGGCCGTCGTGGATGTCCCCGCCGCCCACGAAGCCCAGACGGTAGCCCAGTCTCAGGGCGTCGATGACGTGCCTGCCCTCCTGCTCGCCGTTGAGGGTGCGGATGGGGAAGGGATTGCCGGCGGCTTCGGGGCGCTCCGACGTCCCCCACACGGAGTGGATCTCCACCAGGCGCTCGTGCTTGGGATCGTGGGCCGCCTCCCACTCCACGCCCATGGTCACGTTCGCCGTGTGGTGCGGGATCAGCAGCGCCCCGTGCTCCGCGGCGACCTCGTAGAGGCGCTGCAGGTCCTGCACGGTCTGCTCGCCGCGCCGGACGATCGGCCCACTCTCGCCTCGGTAGTAGCAGTTGCGATGCCCGGGCCAGTGGTTCGTCCACTCGAAGCCCACCAGGGTGGCGAACTCGCCGGGGGCGTAGGCGTCGTTGGTGACCGCCACGAAGTAGTCCCACTGGCGGTCGGTGAGGCTCTCGGAGTGGTCGGCGAGGGCGAAGATGTCCAGGAAGCCCTCGCGGCGCGCGAAGTGATACAGCTCCTCGGGGCAGCGCAGGCCGTCGGAGAAGTAGGTCTGCGAGTGCAGGTCGCCCCACCAGAGCCGCTCGGCCGGCGGCTCAGCGCTGACCACGACGGGATTGCTGTGGCCCACCACACCGGTGGACGTGTCGATCACCCGGAGGGTGTGGACGCCCGGCTCGGAGAACGAGAAGCCGCCCACCTCACCGATGGCGCGCCCGTCGCCCTCGAAGGTACCGCGCAGCTCCGAGACGTCGATGCGCGAGAGCCCGTCGGGCCCCTCGATCTCCAGCGCCCCGTCCCAGCGCGGCGCGGCGTTGTCCATGTAGTGGATGCCGCGCGGGGAGTGGTTGTAGGGCGAGCGCAGCCGGGGCGGAAGGGCCACGAAGCAGGCCGCATCAACGTAGTGTGGCCGCGTGAGGGCCTTAATGCGCAGCGCGAACTGCTCACCCACCGCGAGCGTCGATGGCGCCACGACCCACAGGCCCGTCAGCTCAGCCTCGGCCATCGGACCACCTCGTCATGAGAACGGGCGCGAGAGATGACTCCGGCGCCCCGTGGTGCTGGTCGCACCGACTATCGCGTCGGGCTGGAAGCCCGACCTACGCGGGCTGAGTGCTCTGGGCCTCGGGTCCGGGGCGCGGGCAAAGGGACTCGCCCGGACGCAACCCGACCTGCGCCCCGACAGCGAGGCTCAGCGCAGGGACTCGTCCGGACGGAACCCGACCTGCACGCCGACAAGGGCAAGGAGGCTCACCGCAGGATGCCGTCCATGACCTCCACTACGTGCTCGGCGAAGCGATCGATGTGTCCGCGCACGTACTCCCGCGCATCGAGGTCGTCGTCCTCGATCAGCGGAGTGAGGTCCATGGCGAAGATCATCGAGTCGGTCAGCTCGACATCGTGGGTCGCGAAGTACGTGGCGTTGGCGCGCCTGCGGCCCATCGTCGCCAGGTCGTAGCGATTCCCGCCGATGTCCTGGGAGTCGAAGACGCCCAGGATGGCCGCCTCCAGGTTGGGGTGGCCTGCCACGTCGAAGGCGACCTTCTCCTCGTCGAGCATCCAGTCCAGGTCGCGCCAGACCTCGCAGCCCCACAGCTTCTGGGGACGCTCGTCCGGGTCGAGGCTGCGGATAGCCTCCAGCGTGCGGGCCGCCGCGCCGATGTGGGTGGTGTGCTTGTCCGCGAAGTTGTGGGTGTAGACCCACTGCGGCCTCGCGGCTCTGAGCAGATCCACCAGGTCGGCCAGCGGATCGGGGTTCTCGGGGTCGCGCAGCTCGCTGGAGGCATAGTTGAGCAGCGCCTGGGCACCGTACTCCCCCACGTAGGCGGCCTTCTTCTGCTCCTGGCGGCGCACCTGCATCATCATCTCGTCGGTATAGTCGCCATAGAGGCCGTCGCGCGGGCTGCCGGAGCCGTTGGTGCAGGTGCAGCCGAAGAACCACATGTCATCCTGGCCGAAGCAGCTCAGGATACCGTCGTAGGCCATGATCTCCAGGTCGTCCTGATGGGCGCCGACGCCCATGTGCGTGGTGCGGGCCAGCGCCTCATCGACGGGCGTGCCGTCCGGCACGTAGATCTCAGCGCCTTCTTTGCGTAGCTCCATGGTTGATCCTCCGTGATCTCCTCCGCCTTTTGCGTCAGGCGTTTGCGTTGCAGGGCCCAGCTCAGTCCTCAAGCTCCGGCAGGCTGGCGGCCGCGATGGCCTGGCCGACACGCCGCAGGCGCTCGCTGGGCAGCATCAGGTCGATCTTCGCGGCAAGCTCCGGGAACTCCCGGTCCAGGATGTCGTTTGCGGTCTCCAACATCGTGGGCCCGCCGTTGCCCGAGGTGCACCGGCCCAGGATCAGCATGTTCTTGAAGTCGTAGAAGTCTGCGTAGTGGGCGATGGTGTAGCCCAGGTATACGCCCATGGTCCTGAAGATCCTCTCGGCGCGCTCGTCGTCGTTGAGGTGCATCTCCTGCACGCGCTCGAGCAGGATGGGCAGTTCGGGGTCGTCATCGAACTCGATGCCCGCCTTGGGGGCCAGCCGGCCGACCGCCTGCTGCGAGAAGTACAGGGCACCGACGCCCCTGTCACCTGACCACTCGTCCTCCGGCGCATCAGGCTGGTAGTCCACCGGCGCGAAGGCCAGCTCGTTGAGCCAGCCGGTGATGTTCCCGTCCATGGTGACGTAGCCGGCGGCCTCCGACGAGCCCATGGCCACGCCCAGCACGCCGTTCTCCTCCAGGGACATGGAGCCGGCCAGCGCCGTCACCTCGCCATCGTTCGCGACGACGATGGGCACGCCCATCTCCTCGCCGATGTCGAGCATGATGTTCTTGATGTGAGCGTCGAAGTCCTCCTCCGGGATCCCGCGGAACAGCGAGGCCACCAGCACCCGCGAGTTGATCCACACGCCCGCCGCACTGCCGCCGATGGCGTCCACTCGTGGCAGGTGCTCGGCAGCCCGCTCGATGGAGTGCTTGATGCCCTCGTAGTGATAGTGCCAGTCGCTCTGGTTCTTGGGGTCCCAGGGCACCTCCTCCTCGAACACCGACTCCCCGTCGATGACCGCCGAGGTCTTGCGGTCCGACGCTCCGAGGTCGAAGCCCACCCGGCAGCCCTCCAGGTGCCGGCCCATCGGCTCGGCCGTGTCCTGCTCCTCGGGGGTGTCCTCCAGCGGCACGCTCTCGACGGTGAAGTCCTTCTCATAGACCCCGCTCATGAACTCCCAGTCGAAGGCGCGCTCGCCGTCGGGGGAGTAGACCTCGGCCAGGTGGTCGGCGATCTGCTGGTGCCCGCCGACGGTGACCTTCCACCCGCCGCGCTGCCACAGCAGGAACTTCACCAGCCGCTCGGCGTACACCAGGTTCGCCTCGGCGTGCGGCGAGTCCGGGCCGTAGGCCCTGGTCTCGTAGACCGAAACGGAACCGTCGCCGCGCTCGAGTGCGAACGTCACGTCCACGCCGTGGCCGGACGCCTCGACCCTCTCCAGGAAGTTGTGGTTGGCCAGCACCGCCGGCCGGAAGCCGGGGTCGAGCGGCGCCACGGTCTCGGGGGCAATCAGCTCAAATGCGTCGCTCATCGTCAACCCTCTCTCCATCAGTTCTCAACACGCGCATGGGCCGCCTTCGGTGCGGGTGCGCGCTAGCTGCCAGTACACTTACCTGTTTCTCCGCGCGCCCGGCCGCTTCCTTCCCAGCACCCCGCACATGCCGTACATGACGACGCCGCCCGTGAGAGGCGGGCGGTGTCCACTTACGGACCAAGCGTTGTCTGGCCCGAGCTTCAAGATACGCTGCTTTGCCTCGGCCTACGCGAAACCGTGGAGGGGAGGGCGACCTGTGCGCCGTCAGCTGAACTGCTTGACGATGTGCTGGATGCCGGCCTTCAGCTCATCGGTGGTGATCCGTCCCCCGAGGAACTCGCTTTGCAGGAGCTTGTTCATCTCCCCGAACATCTCCCGCCGCGACTTGCCCTCCGAGAGCCAGATGTCGATGGTGTTGAAGAGCGCCTTCATTCGCTTCTGCGGGATCGACGCGGCGTGGCGGCGCACCATCTCCAGCACCTCATGAGGATCCTCGCTGCTGACCGTCTTTCCCAGGTCTTCACTGAGATACGTGAAGACCTCCTCATCCTCATCGTAGGTGATATTGATCTGGGTCGTCGAGCCGCCCGGAGTCTCGTACACGACGGCGGCGTTCGTGACTCCGTTGTCCGAGCCCTCGGAGATCTCGCTGCGCAGGTTCCCGTAGCGAATTCGCTTCTCGGCTGGCTGCCGGCAGGAGCTGACGAGCTCCTCGAGTTCGCGCTCAAAGACCGCCAGCGGATCTTTCCCGTTGCCGCCCACGACGGTTACCTCCGACAAGTCTATGCTCGCGTGTGATTGTAACAGAACCGTCCTTCTCAGGCAAATGCCGACCGGCTACGAGATGCCTCATCAGGACCCCGGTCAGGCGTAGTACAGTTCGACGTATCCCACCTCGTACCCTCGGAGCTTGTCACGAAAGCTTAAGTTGAGCCGCTGCCGTCCACTATCCCGGGATCACGACCTCGCCGGTCTCAGCGCTGCGCAGCGCCGCGTCGATGATGGCCATCATGGCCCGCGTCTGCCACAGCGGCACGGCCAGTTCCTCCCGCGCCGTCAGGTGAGCGCGGATGTTGCGGTAGTAGGCGTCCCAGTCACGCTCGAACTGCCGGGCGGGGAACTGCTTCTGCTCATCGCCCTCGCCCACCGCGATCATCCCGTCTCGGAAGGCACCCTCGCGGCCCACGATCAGCGTTCCCCCGATGCCCAAGCGCGCCACGGTCGTCGTCTCAACCTGGGAGGTCACACCGTTCGCGAAGCGGATGATCACCAGACAGCAGTCGTCAACCTCGTCGGACCACACCCGGCCCTGCAGATCGCAGTAGACGTCACGGACTTCCGGGTAGTCCAGAAGCTGCAGGAGCTGGTCGATGCGGTGAGGACCGAAGTCATACAGCAGCCCCCCGCCGTAGCGCTTCTCCGCGCGCCACTGCGGCCGGAACTCCTCGACGCCGTATGTGCGCATGATCGGGGAGTGGCTCATCGAGATCTGCTTCGTGAAGAAGATCTCGCCCAACACCCCGCTGTCCACCGTGTGCACTGCGGAGAGGTGACTCTCGTCCCACCGCCGGTTCTGGTAGGCCGACATCATCTTCCCGCTGCGCTCGGCGGCCGCGATGATCTCGTCGCACTCCTCGAGGTCCATGCACAGCGGCTTCTCACATACACAGTGCTTGCCCGCCTCGAGCGCCGCGATCACGTGGTCCCGGTGCATCGCGGAGGGCGTGGCCACCACGACGAGATCCAGGTCCTGGCGGGCCAGCATCTCGTCGTAGGCCTCGTGGGTCTCGATCCCGTACTTTTCCGCCACCAGAGCGCGGCGCTGCTGTGACGCGTCGCACCCACAGATCAGGTCGATGCCGTCCACCCGATCAAGCTGCGCGCAGTGCCAGCCCACGCCCATGCTCCCCAGCCCCAACACTCCGGCGGTGATCGTCTGCATCGCGGTCATCCTCTCACGTCATCGCGGCGGCTCGCGAGAGTGTCGTCCGCGGTCAACCGCCTCAAACCAGCGGCTGCACTCGCCCGGCATCGGCGCGACTTCTCCCGGACAGTCAGCCGCCAGATCATGGCGCCTCACGCGTCCTGTCCGCAGCCGTACACAGGAGCGCGCCCGGTTCACGACCCGGGCGCAGGTGTGTGACCATCCGGGAGACGCGCACCTCAGGGAGCCTGCTCGCTCAGATCCTGCCGGACGCGCACTGACATGCGGATGGCGGTCCGCTCGTTCCCGTTGATCTCAATGTCCTTGAAGGAGGGCCAGCAGACCAGGTCCATCCCTGATGGCGCCAGGAACCCCCGCGAGATAGCGATGGCCTTGACGGCCTGGTTGAGGGCGCCGGCGCCGACGGTCTGGATCTCGGCCTGGCGGTGTTCCCGGATGGTGCCCGCGAGGGCACCCGCGACCTTGTTTGGGTCCGAGCTCGAGCTGACCCGTAGTATATCCACAAGCGTGCGGCCCCCTTGCTTCTGCGCTGGTGCCAGGTGAGGCCTTGGCAGTTCTGAGATGCTGGTGTGAATCCCTGTTTCAAACCACTCCATCGCGGCTACTATATGGTACTCAGAAGTCTCGTGCAAGGCAAGAGGGTCGATGAATCGACCAGCCGGCTACTCACGGACGATCTCCCGACGAATCCGGCTGATCGTCCAGGCCCTGCCAGTGGCCGGGTCTACCTCCGCGACCACCCCGCAGAGGATCGCCCGCCCCTTCCTCGGCGGCTCGAACCGCACCGGCATCTGCGTGCGGAAGCGCTTGAGGACCGGCTCGACCTCCACCCCGATGATCGATTCCACCGCCCCTGTCATCCCCACATCGGTGATGAATGCGGTGCCGCCCGGCAGGATCCGCTCGTCGGCGGTCTGCACGTGCGTGTGTGTGCCGATGACGGCGCTGACGCGGCCGTCGAGATGCCGAGCCAGCGCGCCTTTCTCAGACGTGGCCTCAGCGTGAAAGTCAACCCACACGACCGCGGCTCTCTCGCGCAGCGACTCCAGGATCCGGTCCGCGCCACGGAAGGGGCAATCCAGCTCTCGCATGAAGACCCGCCCGCAGAGGTTGATGACGCCGATCTTCGCATCCTCGTTGCGGGCGGGAAGCACGGTGACACCAGAGCCCGGAACCCCGGGGGGGAAGTTCGCGGGCCGCAACACGCGCCTGTCTTTGCTAACGAGCGTCTCCGCCTCACGTTGAGCCCAGACATGGTTCCCGGTCGTGAGACAGTCGGCCCCGGCCGCGAACAGCTCGTTGGCGGTGGACTCGGTGATACCGGCACCCCCGGCTGCGTTCTCGCCGTTGACGATCACCACCGCCGGATCGTGCTCCTCGATCAGCTCCGGCAACAGCTCCGCGATGGCCACCCGCCCCAGCTTGCCCACCACGTCGCCGATGTGCACAATGACCATCAGCAGACCAGGCTCTCTTCACGTGAGCGGCCCCGGGGCCGGCCGCCCGCACCGGGGCCGCGTTGTCTCGTTCCCCTCACTGTGCGTACTCCACGGCGCGCGTCTCGCGGATGACCGTCACCCGGATCTGTCCGGGATACTCCATCTCGCTCTGGATGCGCCCGGCCATCTTCTTCGCCAGCTTGTACGCCTGCCGGTCATCGATGCGATCGGGCTTGACCATCACGCGCAGCTCCCGGCCGGCCTGAATGGCGTAGCAGTTCTCAACGCCCTTGAAGCTCTTGGCGATGCCCTCCAGGCCCTCGAGGCGCTTGAGATACGCCTCCAGGGTCTCGCGGCGAGCACCGGGCCGGGCGGCGGAGATGGCGTCGGCGGCCTGCACCAGGAAGGCCTCCACGCTCTCCATGGGTATCTCCTCGTGATGGGCCCCCACGGCGTGCACCACCGCCTCCGGCTCCTGACGGCTGCGGCAGATCTCCTGGCCGATCAGCGCATGGGAGCCGTCACGCTCGTAGTCCACAGCCTTGCCGATGTCATGCAGCAGACCGGCGCGGCGAGCCACCGCCGGTCGGGCGCCGCACTCCCCGGCCATGGCCCCGGCCAGGTGGGCCACCTCGATGGAGTGCTTGAGCACGTTCTGACCGTAGCTGGTGCGGAAGTGCAGCTTGCCCAGGAGGCGCACCAGATCAGGGTGCAGGCCGGAGACCGAAGTCTCATAGCAGGCCTCCTCACCGGCGGACTTCATCTGCTCATCGATGTGCTCGCGCGCCCGCTCCACGGCCTCCTCGATCCGTCCCGGGTGGATGCGGCCGTCGGCGACCAGCGCCTCCAGCGAGATGCGGGCCACCTCCCGGCGCACCGGATCGAAGGCGGACAGCACCACCGCCTCGGGCGTGTCATCCACGATCAGGTCCACGCCCGTGGCCTGCTCGAAGGCCCGGATGTTGCGGCCCTCGCGGCCGATGATGCGACCCTTCATCTCATCGCTGGGCAGCGATACCACCGACACAGTGCTCTCCGCGGTGTGATCCACCGCGCAGCGCTGGATGGCCCAGGCGATGATCTCGTTGGCCTTCCGCTCGGCCTCCTCCTCGGCCTTGGTCATGGCC
>JBNGDZ010000060.1:0-14613 GCA_049975765.1 Armatimonadota bacterium | reverse complement strand
CCATCTGCATCATGGCGTCCACCGCCTCCTCGTCGGGGCGGACAGTCATCGTCTCCTCGTCGAGCTGCTGCATGGCCTCGCGGACAGTGACCGAGGACCACCGATCGCGAGGCGTCTGCTGGAGGTCCTTCATGCGGATGACGCCGACAATGCTGCCCCCGTCCTCGACCCCGAAGGCGTTGAAGCGCCGCTGCATGAAGTAGTCGTCCGCCGCCTGCTCCAGCGTGACATCCGCCGGGATGGTCTCCACGGGGCTGCTCATGATATCGTGCACGTGCACGTCGCCCAGCGCCCTGCGGATCTGGAGCTGCTCGTAGCTGGAGGACGCAGCGCTGGACAGCAGCCAGCCCAGGGCCACGAACCAGAACCCGCCCAGCGCGCCGAAGAGAACCAGGAGAAAGCCGCCGCCGATCATGATGTAGCCGAAGATGGTCCCCACCGTCGAGGCGAACTTGGTGGCGCGCTCGAGGCTGTTCCAGGAGTTCCACAGGATCGAGCGCAGCACCCGCCCGCCGTCGAGTGGGAACCCCGGCAGCATGTTGAAGACCGCCAGCGCGAGGTTGATGTAGGCGACCCAGTGAGCCGCCTCCCACCATACCTGTGGCACCCCCAGACTGGAGAGCGCACGGTAGAGAACGTAGAACAGCCCGGCCAGGGCCAGGCTGGTAAGGGGCCCCACGATGGCGATCTTGAACTCCGCCGGCGGATTGTCGGGCTCGCGTGTCATCTGTGAGACGCCGCCGAAGACGAACAGCGTGATGCGCGACACGTCCGCCCCCAGATGGTTCGCCATCAGTGAATGCGACAGCTCGTGCAGAATCAGGCAGATGAAGAACAGCAGGGTGGTGATGACCGCTGTCACCCAGAGGTTGGCCTGTGAGGTCTCCGGCGCCTCACCGCCGATCTGCTGCACCACCGCCGAGAGGATCAGGCCGAAGATGATCAGCCACGTGAAGTGGATCTCGATGTTGATGCCGAAGAGCCTACCGATCCGCCACCCATGCACAGCCCCTCACTCCAATCCCGCAGGCGTCATTGCGGCAGGCGAACCCAGATGGGGCTCGACCATGCCACGCCGCCAGCGTCCTGGATCACTCGCGCGTAGTAGTAGCCCAGGTCCGGCGCCCCAGGAAGCGGGGCCATCGGCTGCTGATGCTCAAACTCGATGGCCATCTCCCAGCGGCCTTTCCCGGTCCAGCTTCGCAGGATGGTACCGTTGTGGATGAGGTCCACGCGCTCGATCGGTGCGGTACCAGCCACCGATATACCGATTCGACGCGCCTGCCCGGGAGCCTGCAAGCGGACCTCCCCGCCCATCATCTCCCCGTTGACCGCCGTATGCAGCAGGATACGCTCCGCGCGGGCGGCGTAGGTGCGGCGGCTGTAGAGCGCGTCCCAGATAGCGTGCCGCGATAGCTCCGTGGCCCAGACGGCCGTAAGGCCGGGGAGCGTACCCCGGCCGAAGCTGGTCTCCCGGAAGGCCGCCGGGGCGCCCATGTGGGTGTCAGTGCCGGCGGTGAAGCCCACCATGCATCCGCGGTCGAGCCCCGCTCGGGAGGTTCGCTCCTCCACCAGCCCGCCCACTGCCGAGGGCGTGTCCACAGCCTCCGAGCCGCCAAAGAGGGAGTAGACCTCCACCAGTCGCGTGTGCTTCGGTACGAAGCGCTCCCAGTCGGTCATCATGTGTGAGGTGTGATCCGCGATCATGAACTCTCCGCCCCAGTCCTCCAGCCGCTCCACCAGCTCCTCGATGTGCACGTAGTCCATGTTCGCCCGCCACCCACCGTAGGGGCTCGAGCTCAAGAACGGTGGGTCATCGTCGAGGAAGTAGACGTTCTTGTGGCCGTAGCTCTGGCCATCGACGAGCCCGGCGTGAGAGATCTCCCAGCCGGGAATGGTCACAAACCGGCCGGACTCGTTGAAGTCACGGGCCGCGTCGAGGATCATCTGCCAGTGCCTGCCCGGGTCGTAGAGGGCGATGCCGAAGTCATGGTCGGTGATGGCGCAGAAGTCCAGCAGGGCCGTGTCCCGGCCCCAGCGGTAGAACTGATCAGGCGTCCGCTGCCCCCCGTCTGAGAGGCAGGTGTGGCCGTGTATCTCGCCCCAGAACAGGCGGTACTGCGGCTCCTGCACGATCTCGATGGGGTTCGACTGGCCGGAGAGGCCCACGCGGTCATCCTCGAGCCGCACACGGTCGAGCATGTGCGAGCCCTCGGGGCACTCGAACTTTTCGGGCTCGGTCGCGGCGGCGGGGAACTGCACGCGCACCCGCCGCACAGGATTGCCGAGCGCGTCCAGCGCCACGTGCGCCACGGGCACCTCCTCGTCGGGCGCCACGATCGACGGTGCCACCACATGCATGTGCTCGGGCTCGCCGGGATGCACCACCAGGAGGTCGCCGCCCAGCAGCTCCAACGGGGCGCCGGCCTTCCGTTGCACGCAGACCCAATGCCGCCAGTCCGGCTTGGCCTGCCCGGGGACCTGCATGCCGGGCGAGCCCCGGGAGGTGTCGCCGAGCGTGACCTGCAGGATGTCACCCGCCTGCAGCCGGCCGCTGACGACCACAATCCCCAGGATGTGTAGATTCAGCGATGAGTAGATGCCCAGTAGATCGCGCCAGAGGTAGGACTCGCTCTCGATTCGCTCCTCCAACGTCTCGGCGCCATGCGAGGCGTGCTGGGCGCAGTAGCCCTCCAGGCGAAGCCGGACCCCGTCGGGGCAGGTGCAGGTCGCGTAGTTCTCGGCGCGGGGCCGCTCGGCCTGGGGGAAGGCGTCATAGCCGGACTCGCCCCGCAGATCGTAGCCGATCTTCACGCAGCCGCCCTCCTGGATGGGGGCGCCACGCAAAGCGATCTCGTAGTGCCATGTCGCAAGAGAGCCGGCGATCAGCGGTTCGGGAGAGCTCACGGCGACGGCGCGCATGGAGCTTCCTCCTCCCCGACTGCCTGGACGCGCCCCTTTTTCGCGCCAGGAGCACCGCGACCTGCGAGCGCCTGTCAACGATGTGGGTTGGGGCCAGGTCGGGCGGGTTCACGTGTCCTCCCACCGCACAGCGAGACACCCCCTCCCGCCGTGGGGGAGCCGCCGCGAGCGAAGCGGGCGGCGTGAGAGTGCGACCAATGCGAGTTCGCAGGTTCGGCCCCGGCCCAGACCGCTCTGATGGGCCCGAACTGGCGCAAGCACCCGATGAGCGCATGCTGCGGCGTGAGGTTGAGGAAACTGAAAGGCCCCCGGGTGGCCGGGGGCCTGTTCGGTCTCGCTGACGGGGTGCTTACTCGTGCGTCCAGATGTGGATGCGGACGCACTTCATATCGTGGAAGGTGAACTCCACATTGTTGTGCTCGGTGTAGCGGAGGATGGAGTCGCGCGAGAACTCTCGGACCGTGCCGCCGAAGCTGACGCTCACCGGCCCGCCGCCGGTCCCGACCTCGCCGGGCCCCTGGGAGAAGTAGGTCAGGGTCTCGTCCGGCCAGCCGTAGCGGTAGATGACCTGCTTGTAGCTGTCACCCAGCTTCACGTACTGGTGGGGCTGCCACAGGCTGGTGCGGGCGAAGTCGCAGTCCTCGCCGGCAATGGCGATGGACCTGATGTAGCCGTCCCGATCCAGCACGAAGCCCAGCACCACGCCGCGCACCCGATAGAGCCACTGAATCTCGTTCGAGCCCAGGTCCACCCACACCGGGAGGGCCCACGTGGGGTAGGCATTGCGCTGCACGCCGCCCGCGGCTGCACCGGCCGCCGCTCCGGCGCCGGCCGCTCCCGGCATGGCGCCGGCCTCAGCTCCCGGGAACTCGCCGGGGCCCATCATCCCGGCCTCGGGGGCCATGCCGGCCTCAGGTCCTGCCGCGGGCATTGCGCCCATCTCGGCGCCCATGCCCATCTCCATCCCGGGGGGCATTCCCATCTCCATGCCCATTCCGCCCATCTCGGCGCCCATGCCCATCCCGGCACCCATTCCGGCGCCGGCGCCGCCCCCGGCGAAGGCCTCGCCCTGGCCGGTAGCGATGCCCATGGGCTGGCCGTAGATGTCCAGCAGGTTCACGGCGTGCTGGCCGAGGCGGATGCCCGCGAGCTGCACCTCGCGCGCGTCCGCGACACCCACCACCAGCAGACAGCACAACATGGAGACGATGACTGCAACGCCAGTGCGATGGTTAGGGTGAATCTGCATCTGGCACCTCACCTTTCGATGCGCCCGGGCCTATCGGGTGCAGGCTGCGACGCAGTATATCATAACCGCACCCCCGCGCTCAAGCTGTGGCCAATACAACATCCGCCCTGCGGTGCAAGAGGCTCCGGTCACTGACAGCGGTCAGTCACTCGCTCTCAGCCTTCCGCCTGATGGCCTCGAGCATGTTATCGCAGTTCTCCTGAACCTTGCGGTGCAGGAGCTTCTTGATCAGCGGACCGATGAGCGGGACGTCGTACTCGTAATCCACCGAGAGGTTCGCCACCGTCCGCCCGTCAACCTCCTCGAACAGCCAGGTTCCCTCGTAGGCGGTGAAGTCGCCCTCCAACATGCGGAAGCGACAGCTCCGCTCCTCGGCGTCCCAGAAGTCCTCCTCGGTCCATTCGATGGTGCGGTTGAACTCCTTGATCAGCCCCACCCAGCGGCTCACCTGCCGCTCCGGGGTCTGCTCCAGGATCTCCACCTCAACGACGTCGTCCATGAACTCGGGAAATGCCTCGATGTTGCGCGCGATCTCGTAGACGCGGTCAACGGGAGCGTCGATCTCCACCGTGCTCTCAACTGTCGCCATGTCTGTATGTCTGCATCCTTCCTGTATGCATCGCTGCATCTCGAGCGGCGGGAAGCTTATGGGATGCACTGCAGTGCAGCCACTCCCGGAAGCTCCGGCGCTCGAACTGCTGATACTGCTGCATGATCTCCGCCGCGTCGGGAACCGTCGGCAGGGCGCGTCCGAGCGGGCACGGCAGCCACGGCACGATCCCGAAGAGCCGGCAGATGAGCGGCCGCACCGGGTAGATCACGCAGTGCGGCCCGTCCGGCTCGCTGAACTCACACGGCGCGAGCATCTCCCTGCTGGTCCGAACGGTGGGGAAGTACATCCCGCCACCGAGGTAGTCACGGATGGCATCGAACTCGGTTCGCGTGATGCGAAGGTTCCCGACGCACCGGGAGGCACAGCCGTGGCACCCGTTGCATTCTGCCATCGGCAGGCCGGCGAAGGTCTCCCGCAGGAACTGCGCCTCGTTCACCGCTCCCTACTCTCCCCCTCGTCTTGCAGGTACCCCCGGACGCGGCTCTCAAAACGCGAGCGCGGCATGCGGATGATGTGTCCGCAGCCGGTGCAGCGCAGCTTGATGTCCACGCCCAGCCCCATGACCTCCCAGGCGTTGGTGCCACAGGGGTGAGACTTCTTCAGGCGCACCACGTCCCCCTCCCGGGGCCGGCGACCTCTCATTGCTCCGGCGGCTCCTCGCGAAGAGGGATGTACAGGCGGAAGGTGGAGCCCTCGCCCCAGGTGCTCTCCACCGTGATGTCTCCCCCGTGCGCCTCCACGATATGTTTGCAGATGTACAGCCCCACGCCGGTGCCGCTCACTCGGCCGTAGGTCGCGTCGTGGATCCGCTGGAAGCTCTTGAAGAGCTTGGGAAGGTCCTCCTCCCGAATTCCGATCCCCTCGTCCTCGACCTCAATCACGATCTGCCCATCGCAGCGCAGAGCCCGAACGGTGATGTCGCCGCCCTCGGGCGAGTACTTGACCGCATTGTCGATGAGGTTGATGAGAATCGCCTCCAGCTTCTCGCGATCGGCCCAGAAGGCCGGAAGATCCTCATCGACCTCGATGTGCAGGCTGTGCCCCGAACCGAATCCGCGGATCATGGACGTCGCCCCCTCGATCAGTGCGCGAGCGTCACTCACCTCCTGCCAGTTGAGCTCCAGCGGCTGCCCTGCCTCGATCCGGGACAGGTCGAGGAAGTCCCGGACGAGGTACTGCATGCGGCGGCCCTGTCGCGAGGCGATCTCGAGCAGCCTGCCCGTCTGCGGCTCCGCCACGTCCATGCGGTCGTGGAGCAGTCGGCAGGCCCCCAGCAGCGAGGAGATGGGGTTCCTCAGCTCATGAGACACGAAGGAGATAAGGTCCATCTTCATGCGGTCAAGCTCTTTTAGATGCGTGATGTCGGTGAACACCGCGCACTTGCCCACCTCTGGCCGGTCGGGCTGCTCGACGAGAGCGATCTGGGCCCGCACCACCAGTGGCTGAGCCTCATCGAGCGTGATCTCTGTCTCGTAGGAGCCCCCGTGCGGCGACAGAGGCATTGCGAAGAGCCTGGCGAGCTCGGGATGGTCAAAGACGGTCACCGCCTGGCGACCGCAGGCCTCGCCCTCCCGAATGCCGAAGATGCGCTCCGCGGCGTTGTTGAAGATCACCACTCGGTCCGCCTCGTCGGTGGCCACCACCGCATCGCCCATCTCGTCCACCAGAGTGGCGATGCGCGCCATCTCGAACTCCAGCCGCTCGTTGGCCTGCCGCAGCTCCTCGTTGGCCAGGTCCACCTTCTCGGCCAGCGCCTGGTAGAGCCGCGCATTGTCCAAAAAGAGCGCCGACTGGTTGGCGATCACCTGCAGAAGCTGGATGTCGTAGTCGCCGAACCGCCCGCCGCGCTTGTTGATGACCTCGATGACGCCCAGGACCCTGTCCCGCAGCACCATGGGCACGCAGGCGATGGACTCGGTCTCGTAGTCGATGGCGTAGGCCACGTCGCGGCTCCAGCGCTCGTCTTCCCTCACGTCATCCGAGATGATCGGCTCGCGGGTGGCCGCGGCGAGGCCGGCCAGGCCCTCGCCAACGCGCAGCCGTATGTCCTTGAGCATATGCCCCTTGTCACCCAACGCTACCTCAAACCGAAGGGCCTCCCCGTCCGGCTCCATGAGAAGCAGCGAGCAGGCCTCGGCGTTGATCTCGCTCTCCGCCCAGCGGAGGATCTCCACCAGAAGCTGCTGCTGGTCGAGGCTGGAGTTCACCAAGCGGCCGATGCCGGCGATGGCCTGCAGCCGCGATTGCAGCCGCCCCTCCATCTCCGTCCGGTAGCGCTCCGCCTCCGCTGCAGAGGTGACCGTCAGGACTCCCCCCGTCAGCGCCACGGCGAGCAGAGCCGGGACGACCGCCACGTAAACGCCCACCAGGAACAGTACCAGGCCGATGGCCGCCGTGACGGCCAGCAGTATCAGGGTCACGAACAGGCTGCCCAGCGGCGACGCCCGGGCGGTCATCCACCCCGCGCACAGCGTCAGCAGCAGCGTGGCCACCCACACCAGCCAGATCGGCGCGCGCCGAAGCGTGGTGCCCGCCACCAGATTCTCCGTGACGGTGGCGGCGATCTCAACGCCCGGCATCAGCGGCGAGGTCGGCGTGCGCAGCATGGAGGTGACGCCTACCAGGTCGTTGCCCACCAGCACGATCTTGCCCTCGACGACGCTACGCAGGTTCCCGAGGTGCATTTCCGTCGCGGAGTGATAGGGAACGCGCGGGAACTCCCGGTATCTGCCCACATAGTTGATCAGGATCTCCGCCTGGGGATCTACCGCGTAGCTGCGCGCCCCGACCTGAATCCTGCCGTCGGCCATCTCGGCGCCGCCGGGCGGCACCGCCTGCCACACGCGGAGCAGCTCCAGCCAGAATGACGGGTAAACCGTGCTCCCCCAGGAGATGGCCAGCGGCGCCTCGACGATGGCGCCGTCGAGGTCGGGGTAGATGTTCGTTGCTCCCAGCCCTGCGGCCGCCTGGCACAGAGCGGTGGAGGGGACCGCCAGATGGCCCGGTCGGAGGCGCGACGGCCTCGGCAGGCTTCCCGGCCCCAGTGCAAAGCGGTCCGCGGCGTCGGGTGACGGCGCCGCGGAGGCCGTCTCCCGGATGACCATGGGCAGCACCACCGCCCCATGGGCCCTCATCGCCGCCGCGAGCATCCGGTCCTCGCCCGGTCGCAGCGGCGGCATGACCTCCCCGGCCAGCGCCGGCAGGTCCAGGCCGATGACCGCGGCGCCGGCCTGATCGAGTCGGGCCACCACCGCCGCCAGGCCCTGCCGCGACCATGGCAGGACGCCTTCCCCCGCGAAGGCGCTCCCCCCCTCGAAGGGGATCAGCACGACGTCCGGGCTGGCGTCACGGGTGCCGCGGAGGTGATAGCGCAGGCCCACCAGGCCGTTCTCAAGGCCCTGCAAGTGCCCCAGGCCGTTCAGCAGCAGAGCGAGCAGGAAGATGCTCAGCCCCACGGCCAGTCCAAGGCGCTCCGGCACACTGCGGTCAGGCCCACGCCGCATGATGGTCGCTTCCGCGCGAGATCTCGGTGACGGCGATGGTGGGGTATTCGCCGCCCGCGCTCCTCCTCCCTTCGGCGCCGGCAGGTGCGCGGGCGGCGCGAACGGAATGATAGACCTCCCGGCCCGAGCGGAGACCGACAGACTCAGAGCGGGAGTGAGCGCACTGGCGTTGGATACGTCCTCCAGCAGCGATCAGCAGCAGGTGATGACGGAGGCCGGGGAGCGGGCGGGACTGTCCGGTGTCACCGCCCGGGCCATCATCGTGGGCCTGATCATGGTGGTCTTCTTCACCGTGGTGGGCTGCTTCGGGGTCTTCCTCCGCTACGAGATCATCGGCACCGGCTACCTGCCGCGCGGCGCCGTCTGCATCCTCCTGGCCCTGATCGGCGCGAACGCGGCCATGCGGCTGATCGGCCGGGTCACGCGGCGGCTGCGGCTCAACGCCCGAGAGCTGCTGTTGGTCTTCGTGATGCTGTTGGTGGTGGGAGCCATCGCCGGTCAGGAGTATGCCCAGCACGTCTACCTCAACCTGCTGGGCATCGTCTACTACGCCACCCCCGACATCGCGCCGCCGGAGCTGTATATGGAGGACCTCAACCCCATGCTGGTGCCCGGCACGTCACCCGAAGCTCCGGCTGTCCGCTGGGCCTACGAGGGTCTCCCGCCGGGCCGGACGGTCCCATGGCGGGCCTGGGTGACGCCGCTGCTGGTGTGGACGCCGTTCTTCTTCGCCATCTACTGGCTGGTGCTGTGCTTCATGGCCACGCTCGCGCACCGGTGGGAGCGCGAGGAGCGCCTGCTGTACCCGCTGGTGCAGGTGCCGGTGGAGGTCGTGGAGGGCGAGCCCAGCCACGCCGCGGCGCTGATGCGCAGCCCGATGATGTGGACCGCCTTCGCCGCCGCCTGCATCCTCTACTCCATCAAGGGCCTGCATGCCTATTGGCCGACCATCCCCGATATCGAGCTGCAGGAAAGCACGCGCACCACGCTGGGCGGACCGTGGTCGGCCTTCAACAACATTCCCAGGCACATCTATCCCGAGATGATCGGGGTCGCCTACCTCCTCACCGCCGAGGTGGGCTTCTCGCTGTGGTTCTTCTGGTGGTTCCGGCGGATTCAGCAGTTCATGCGCATCGCCATCGGCATCGACGTGGGGCACTACCAGTTCTTTGAGTTCCAGACCATTGGGGGCTACGCGGTGCTCGCCGGCGCGCTGCTGTGGTCGGCCCGCGACCACCTCCGCAAGGCTGTGGGCGTCGCCTTCGGGATGGTCCGCCGCAGGCCCCACGCCGCCGACGCGGACGAGCCCTATCGGCTCTCGGTGCTGGGGACTCTGGGCGCCCTCGTCTTCATCGTGTGGTGGTGCTCGTACTTCGGCATGGACACGCTGTGGGCAGTCGTGCAGTATGCCGCATTCCCACTGGTAGGGATGGTCGTGGCCCGGGTGGTCTGCGAGGCCGGCATGTTCATCTACTCCAGCCCCTTCCGCATCAACGAGGCCATCTTCGAGATCGCAGGCACGGAGCGACTCGGTGCGCACAACATCGCCCTCATGACCGCCACAAGCTGGGCGCAGATCCGCTCCACGGCGACTATGAACATGGCGGCGGTGGCGCAGGGTCTGAAGATCGGCGCGGAGATGAACGCCCGACGCGCGCAGATCATCCTGGTGGCCATGCTCGCGGTGGTCGTGGCGATTCTCGCCAGCCACGTGACATCCCTGTATGTCATATACACCTGGGGGGTGCCCAAGCTGGGCTGGTGGCCAAGCGGGTCGGGCCTCAACACCACTACCCACCTGGCCCGATACATTCAGACCCCCTCGGCGATGGGGCTGGCAGACTGGGTCGGCATGGCGCTGGGCGCGGGGCTCACCTGGGGCCTGGTGGTGCTGCGTCGGCGGTTCGTGTGGTGGCCGCTGCATCCGCTCGGCTACGTCGCATGGCTCGGCTGGCCCCTTGACCGCTACTGGATGTCGATCTTCGTCGGTTGGCTATGGAAGGTCACCGTGGTGAAGTTCGGCGGCTACCGGGCCTTCAATCGACTCCGGCCGCTGGCCTTCGGCCTCATCCTGGGCGTGAGCGTCATCCTGACCTTCTGGATCGTGGTGCACTACTTCTTCCCGGCGCCCTCGCTGGTGCGGGAGTAGGACCTCGGCGTCAGAGCTCGTCCTCGTCCTCCTCGTCGAAGAAGTATGGCTCGCCGGGCTGCAGACGGTACTGCAGCGTGGTATGCAGGGGCTCGAAGCCCACGCGGCGCAGCACCTGCACCGCCGGCTTGTTCTGTGTGTGGACCTTGGCCATGATCTTCTTCACGTCGCGCCGGGCGAAGTAGCGCAGGGCGTACTCCGCCAGGCTCAGCGCCAGCCCGTGCCGCCGGTAGCGGCGCCGCACGTAGAGGCTGCGCAGCACGCCGTAGGGCTCGCCGGTTGCCAGCGTCTTCTTCGTCATCATCCACAGCCAGGCGGCGACCTCGTCGCCGGCGACCGACTCCTCTGAGGCCACCGTCTGCACGATCATGCCCTCCGGCTCCCGCTCCATCGCCCGCTGCAGCTTCTCGGCGTGATACTCCAGGTCCAGGATGGGGTCCTCGGGGAAGGAGAGACGCGCCAGCTCCCGCTCGAAGATCGCCAGCACGGGCAGGTCGTCCTCGGTCGCCAGCCGGGAGATGCACTCCAGCTCGGTGTGGCCGCCGATCCGCTCCGACATACTCAGAGCCGCACCTCCTCCACCCTCAGCCCGCGCAGTCCTCGAGAGTTGCCACCGCTCCGTCCACGGCCGCCGCCTCCGTGCCCCTGCCGAACGGTGACCAGCCCGACTCGTAGCCGCCCTCGTCGATTGACGCGTCGGTGGGCAGATACCCGGGGCTGCCCAGCGCCAGCTCCACCACCGCCGTGTTCGCGAAGGGCGTGCGCTGGCGAATCCGCAGCTCGAACTCGCACAGCACCTCGCCGGGCAGGCCCACGAGCCCCCACTGCTGTCCCAGCGATATGGCCCAGCTTTGCACCGGCAGCGCCTCCATGCCCTCGAAGCGCTCGGCCTGCGAGAGCGTGTGGCGCTCGCGCATCGCGCCGGTGCCCTCCGGGTCATCGGTGGCCTCCAGCGCCGCCCGCGCCTCCTCGACGCTGGGCAGCTCCCGCAGGGGCAACTCCACCGTGCGGCTCGCGATCCGCAGCGGACCGATTGACTCGCCCTCGATCAGCTCCCACACGCGCAGGGCCTCGGCGCCCACGGAGTGCCCGGTGCGCTGCCGGGAGTCCGCGCCCCTGCGCACCGGCACCTGGTCGCCGGCGCAGCCCAGCAGCAGCATCGCCGGGCAGCCCAGCGCCAGCTCCATAACGCGCCGGGCGTAGCGCGGCCAGTCGGCCGAGTAGCGGTAGAAGGTCGTGTCCGGGTCGGCGCCGCAGACGGGGTGGCAGCCGAAGACCATCACGGCCGCCAGCGGCGAGCCGTCCGGCCGCAGAAGCTTGAGCAGCGGCAGGTGCGTGTTGGCCGGCCCCACCCGGAGCCCATCCAGCTCGTCCAGGGGCTCGCTGAGACGCTCTCCAGGTCCGCCCCCGGGCCGCCAGGTCTCCGCCAGCTCCGCCCCCACGCGGGAGGCCGTCAGCGCCTGGTCCAGCGGCAGGCGCAGGCTCATCTCGGTCTTACCCTCGGCGTTCACGGGCCGCCGGTTGAACTTCACCAGGTCAACGTCACCGGTCCCCGCCAGCGCCATGGCCGGCTCACGCAGCCGCCACGCCTCCGCCACCACGCCGGCCATCTGCCGGACGACCGTCGCCGTGTAGTCCTCGGAGACCGCCTCCCGCAGGTCCTCCGGAAGGTATCCGCTGGGCTCGAGGATCGGCCCCCAGTGCGTGTGCGTCGCGCACACCAGCACACGGTCGCCGTCGAGGTCGCACAGCTCCGCCGCGCCCTCGCGGACCCTCTCCGACAGCTCCTCAGGCACGCCGATGAGGTCGCCCACCACCATCGCGCAGGCCTCGTCGCCCTGCTCCAGCGCCACGGCGTAGGCCAGCAGCGAGTCCTGGATTCCGTCGGACGGGCGCGTCCGCGCTCCGTAGCCCGCCATGGCCAGCCCGATCGGCGGCGTGATATCGATGGTCGCGACTCCCGCCTGCAGCTCAGACATGAAGGTCGCCTCCAGGTCCGTCATCGCCCGTCACAGTAGAGTCTCAAGGCACAGACGCGCGCCGAGGGGTCGCCGTTGGTGGCCTCGACCGTCAGGCGCACGCGTCGGAGCACCAGCGGCTCGAAGCGGTGCTCGCGGCGCCTGTGGTAGTTGCCCGTCACTCGCGCCAGCTCCTTCCAGCCGCCCTCCGCCTCAGCCTCCAGCCGGTAGTCGCGAACGCACTCCGGGGCGCGCATCAGCCCCGGCATGGCTCCATTGGTGCGCGAGAGGTTGGTGTCGAAGATGAGGGCGGCCGCGTCGATCTCGGTCGGCTCGGCCAGCTCGACCTCCAGCCACTGCGGCAGCGGCTGCTGGGGATCGGAGACCCACAGGTTGGGAGCCCTGTCCGGACGGGCGTACCCGTTGATGGCCTGGGCAGGGCCGAAGGGCCGGCTGCGAGGATCGACCCGCAGGGCCATCGAGCGCCAACCTCCCCGCCCGCCGCCGGCGAACCAGCGGGTGCCATCGGGTCGCAGGTGGCATGCCGCTGTGCCCGGCGCCATCTCCTCGGCGAATCGCCACATGACCTCGTCGGGGCCCTCGGCGTGGAACCAGTAGAGCGCCCCGGGCTCCACGTCCACCCCCAGGCTCACATCGACCCAGCCGCTGCCATGGGGCACCGCGCCAGTCGCCGCCGCGAGCGGCTCCCGCTCAAGCGCGTCCAGGTCCCACACGTTCGAGGCTCGATGCACGCGCAGCGTGACCTCCGCCTCACCCTCCTGGTTGTCGAGGAACACGGCCACGCGCTCGATGCGGTCCTCGGAGACGGGCATCAGACTCGCCGGCTCAGCGGCGAGGTCAGCGCCGCCCTGCGCCGGCTCCGGACGGAGGGCGGCCTCGCTGGAGGCGGAGGCCCGGGCGCCGCGGACGTCCCGCGCCAGGTTGTCCTCCTCCACGCCCGGCAGCCAGGCGTCATCGCGCAGCAGGCGCTGCTGGATGGGCCGGGGGTCATCGATCTCGTGCGGACGGCAGTCGCGCTCGATGCACCAGGCGGCGGCCGTGCCCGCCGCCTGGCCGGTGGTCGCCAACGTCTGCTGCACGCGCAGCGAGCAGAACGCCACCCGGCTGGCGCTGAGCACGCGCCCTGCGAAGAGCAGGTTCTCGACCTCCTCGGCGTGGAGGCAGCGCAGCGGCACGGGGTAGGGTGTCACCAGATAGTCCACCAGCCGCACGCCGTCAAAGGAGGGGCGCTTGTCCAGCGCCGTGATCCCGCCCCGGGTGTGATCGTCGATCGACCAGCCTCCGACGGCGACGGTGTCCGGGAAGCCCTCGCCGCTCTGGATCTCCTGCTGGGTCAGCACGTGCGCGCCGACGAAGCGCCGGCTCTCCCGCCGCGCGGGCAGAAAGCCCACCCAGTCGAGCGCCCAGGTGCGCGCACTCTCGCGCTCGCGCCCGCGGTTCTTTATGTGATCCCAGACGCCGAAGACGTGGCGCAGCAGCTCGTCGCGGATCCGCGGGTCATCGTGGAGGGTATCCAGCGGCCAGCCGATCTCGATCCACCAGTAGCCGCCGGCGAAGTTGCGCGTGGAGCGGTATGGGATGCCGTCGGGGAAGTCATACCTCTCCGCCCACTCCGGCGGCTCAAAGGGCACCTCCCGGCCGGTGTCCACGGCCCGGAAGATGAGGCTGGAGCCCATCACGAAGTCGTCGGGCTCCTCGGGGGCGAAGCTCTCACCGTAATCGTCGCGCGCCTCCGGGCCGACGCGGAAGGGCACTCCCGCCCCCACGCCCACGCAGCCGTCGCCGGAGCAGTCGATGAACAGGCGGGCGGGAATGTGCAGCCTGGTGCCGCTGTGCGACTGGGGGCCGCTGACCAGCCCGATGGTGCGCGCGTCGGCCATCTGGACGCTGTCGATGCAGGTGTTGAGGTGCAGGTCCAGGCTCGGCTCCCGGCGGCAGGCGTCGTAGAGCACCATCTCCCAGATGGCGTTGGCCTGACCGTAGCCGACCGGGGCGTGGTTGCGGGCGCGGTCCTCCAGGATCAGCTCGTGGATGATGCCCGTCTCGCTGCCCCAGGGGTTGTGATAGCCCGCCCCGCACGCGGGCACGCGAAACTCCGTGCTGGAGCACCCCCCCAGCACGGGGCGATCATCCACCAGGGCGGTGCGGGCGCCGTGGCGCGCCGCGGCCAGTGCGGCGCAGATGCACGCCAGCCCCCC
>JBNGDZ010000059.1:0-14629 GCA_049975765.1 Armatimonadota bacterium | reverse complement strand
CACCAGAATGAAGGCCGCCAGCAGGGCCAGGAAGGTGCGCCTTCGCACCAGGAAGGCGCGCACGTGGGCCAGCGTGCGATCGTATCCCTCGGCGGCGCCGGCCGCGGCCTCCAGCGATCGCTGGGCGGCGACATTGAGCTGGCTGTCAGTCTTTGCGTAGTTGGTCATCGGCCTCCAGGTCAGCCCCCATCATCTCAGACGCCATTGCTGCCACGCGGTCGGACACGCCCGGCTCACCGAGCCGATCACGCACTCGCTGTAGGCCCCGGACCACCGCAGCCCGGCGAGGCTCGTCGCCGAGAAGCGCCAGGGCCGCCGCAGCGACACACGAGGGCCGGGCCTCCCCGCCGATGAGCTCGGGCACGACCCGCTCGCCCGCGACGATGTTCGGCATCCCCACCGAATCCACCCGGAACCTGCGCAGAAGCCTCTCCAGCCGCATCAACCATGTGCCCCGATAGATGATGACCATGGGGCACAGGGCGGCGGCGGCCTCCAGCGTGGCGGTGCCCGCCGAGCTCACCACCATGTCCGCGGCGCGCACGATCTCGCTCACACCCTCCAGCAGCAGGACCCGGTCGGTCAAACCGGCTCTGTCCACCTGCCGCTCCAGCAGCCGCCTGGGGATTGAGGGCGCGACGGAGAGCAGAAAGCGCATCTCCGGCACATCCCTGATGATCAGCTTCGCCGCCCCCAGCATGACCGGGCCATTGCACCGGACCTCCGCTGAGCGGCTGCCGGGCAACATGCCAACCAGTGGCGTCTCGGCGTTCAGACCGAGCTCTCGGCGCAGTCGGACGCGCCCCTCGCCGTGGGCGGGCTCGATGCGATCGATCACCGGATGGCCGACCCAGCGGGCGTCGATGCCGGCCTCCCGCAGGCGCCCCTCAGACCACGGGAAGGGCGTCGCCACGCGGTCCACCACCCCCCTCAGGGTGCGGTAATCGGCGTCACGAGACCACGAGCGCGGCGGGAAGTAATACAGGATCGGGCTCGTCAGCTCGCGCCGAAGCCGGCGGGCCAGTCGCACGTTGAAGGCTCCGAAGTCCATCAGAACCAGCAGGTCTGGACGCACTGAGACGAGATGAATCGTGAGCTGGTGCATGCGGACCATCAGCATGGGCACCCGGCTCAGCGACTGCACCACGCCGATGCCGCTCCAGCCGGTGCTGTCAAAGCGCAGCTCAAAGCCGGCGTCGCGCATCCTTCGCTGCCCGACACCCGTCAGCCTGACCTGGCACCGGCGCCGGAGAGCCTCACCGAGCATGGCCCCGTGCTGATCGGCCGACGGCTCACCGGCGACTACGAAGACCTGCGGCGTGCGGTCCATGGCCACGGTCGTCCGGCGCCCTCAGTTCTCCTGGCGTCCCCGCCGCCCCTCGTCGATGCGCTCGATGAACTCCACGAACTCACGGACCAGGTCGCCCAGCGGGCCGCGCGCGCGCAGCGACGCGATGGCGTCCGAGGTGTTCTCGTCAGAGCGATAGATGGTGCGAAATGCCTGTCGGAGCGCCGCCTGGTCCTCCTCGGCCACGCCGTGACGCGACAGGCCGATGGCGTTGATGCCCTGCAGGTCGTTTCCCAGGGCGGTGGTGAAGGGCGGGATGTCGCGGGTGATGCGGGAGTGCCCGCCGACCATGCACAGCCGGCCGATGGTAACGTATTGGTGCAGGCCGGTGAAGCCGCCGATGACGACGCCGTCGTGGATCACACAGTGGCCGCTGATCCCGCTGAAGGAGGCGATCATGATGTCGCTGCCCACGCGCACGTTGTGCCCCAGGTGCGAGTAGGCCATCAGGAAGTTGTCGTTGCCGACGACCGTCTTCTCGCCCTCGCCGGTGGCGCGGTGTATCGTGACGTACTCCCGCAGCACGTTGTTATCGCCGATCTCGACGAGGCTCTCCTCGCCGCCGAACTTGGCGTCCTGTGGCTCGGATCCCAGCACCACGCCGACATCCAGCACGTTGCCCTTCCCGAGCGTGACATAGGGCTTGATTACGCAGTGGGGGCCGATTCGCGTGCGGTCACCGATCCGCACGTCATCGTGGATGATGGCGTAAGGGCCGACCTGCACGTCGCTCCCCAGCTCCGCGCCAGCACTAATGATTGCCGTGTCGTGAATCGCCATGCGTTCCTCCAGGTCAGTGGGCCTCGGGCTGGTGTTCGGGGGCGCGGGCCATCGCGAACATCAGTTCCGCCTCAGCGGCCACCTGGTCGTTCACGGTGGCGACGCCCCTCACCTTGCCCACGCTTCCCTTGCGCCGGATCATCTCGACCTCGAGGCGGATCTGGTCGCCTGGAATCACCTGTCGCCGGAACCGGGCCTTATCAACACCGCCGAAGAGCGCGAGTCGGCTATCATCACACTCCGCGTCGGCGTGGAGCAACACGCCACCGACCTGCGCCATGGCCTCCAGGAGGAGCACGCCCGGCATGACCGGGTTCCCTGGCCAGTGACCGGCGAACTGCGGCTCGTTGGCCGTCACGTTCTTGATCCCCACCGCGCGCTGCCCCGGCTCAAGCTCGATGATCCTGTCCACGAGGAGGAAGGGGTAGCGGTGTGGGAGGATCTCCATGATGTCCCTGGCCTGAAGCATCGGCAGGCGCCTCCAGTAAACATTGGGCCGTCCCAGGCCCCACGGCCGGCATCCGCCAACGCCGCGGTCCCGCGACGGCCACTCATGCCCGTCCGCGAAAGCCGCGGCGATTATAGCAGAGCGCTCGAAGCAGTGTCAAACAATGACCCCCGCCGGCCAGAGGCCCGCAAGTGTCGGTGGAACGCGCGGACGAGGGGCCCCGCGCGCCCCAATGCCCTGCACTCACCTGGGCTGCGGGCGCCCCCTCCCGCAGGCGAGGATCTGGGGACGCGGCCCGCCCCGCATGGCATGGTGGCGCCGGCCGTCACACGGTTATACCCTCGGAGAGCGGGGTGGTTGCGAGTGGGGGGAGGCCTGTGCAGCAGACCCTTCACCGCGCGCACGGCCGCGAGTGTGGAGGTGGTCCCAAAGCAGCCAGCCGCCCGCCACAAGGATGATGGCGATGGAGGCCACCTGGGCGACCGTGAGGGGCGCCAGCGGCGCAAAGACCTCCGCGCTGGCGCCGCGGCGGAAGTGCTCAATGATGAAGCGGGCGACCGAGTAGAGCACGAAGTAGCTCAGCAGCAGGTGGCCGTCCCGGTGCAGATGGCGTCGGAGAACGAGTAGGAGAGCGAAGATGATGAGGCTTGCCGCCGCCGCATAAAGCTGTGTGGGGTGACGCGCCACCTGCCCGCCATCGACCGCCGGCAGGCGCACGCCCCACGCGACCGTGGTGGGTGCCCCGTGGCAGCAGCCGTTGAGGAGGCAGCCCACCCTGGTGAGGGCGTATCCCAGCGCTATGGAGGGCGCCAGGAGGTCGAAGACGCGCCAGAGCCTGAGCCGGCGTCGCCACAGGAACAGCGCGGCGGCGACTATGCCGCCCAGCAGGCCGCCGTGAAAGCTCAGGCCGCCGCTCCACACCTCCCACGGCGCCCGGCTGCCGTGGGTGTATGTCTCCCACTCCAGCGCCACTGAGAGCGCCCGAGCGCCGATGATTGCGCCCACGAGGATGACGAGTGTGAGGTCGATGATGACGTCGGTGGTGAGCTGATCGTCGCCGCGCGTGTCGTGCATCAGCCAGAGCATGCCGGCGATGAAGCCCAGCATCAGCATCGTGCCCCACGCCCTGACCTGTATCGGGCCCCAGCGGCTGAGCAGCCACCAGGCGGTAAGCCCCACCACGGCCCCCAGCGCCGCGATGCCGGCGATCCTAAGCGGGCGTAGCGTCATCCCCAGGCGCCGCTGCTCGATCATCTCCAACAGACCGCCCACCAGGGCCAGCGCAAGGGCGATGGCCGCCGCGGCCCAGTCTGGAAGCGGCCCGATCTCCAGCAGCACGGGGTACATGGGCTTCAGTCTTCCCTATCGTCCGGGGCGGGGCGGAACGTGGAGCCAGTGATGGTGGCGATGATCAGCAGCCCGGCGCCGACGGTGATGGCGATGTCGGCGACGTTGAAGATGGGCCAGAAGTGCAGGTCGATGAAGTCAATGACGTATCCCAGACGCAGGCGGTCGATGAGATTGCCCAGTGCGCCGCCGATGAGCAGCGCCACAGAGACGGCCAGCAGCCGACTGGCGGAGACGCGGTGTGCGACCAGCACCAGGACGGCGATCACCACGGCCGCCGTGACCACCAGGAGGCCGGTGGCGGCCGGCAGCATGCCGAAGGCCCCGCCGGTGTTCGTGGCCCAGGTGAAGCTCAGGTAGGGCTCCAGCACCGGGACTGTGCCCACCGGTCTAAGCAGGTGCACGGCGGCGAGCTTGGTGGCCTGGTCGGCCAGGACAATAAGCGCCGCCGTGAGATAGACCAGCGCCGTCATTCTGCGGCTCGCCGGGCGGGAGGCCGGAGTCACATTCCCGAGAGCCCGGACCGGCATTCCTTGCATAGCGTAGCCCATGGCAGGACGCGCAGCCGCTTCTTGGTGATCGGCTTGCCGCAGTTGTCGCAGATGCCGTACGTGCCCTGCTCGATCTTCTCCAGAGCGGCATTGACCTCATCGAGCTGCTCACGCAATGAGGCCCCCACGGCCATCGACTGGGCACGGTCCACCGTCTCCGTGGCCGCATCGCCGCCTGGCTCATCGAAGTCCTGCCCGGCCTGCTCGGAGTGCAGTCGGTCGCGACCGGCCGCCTTGTCCTCAATGCGCTTGAGCTCGGACCGGAGCCGCTCGCGCTCCTCCTCCAGAATCTGCTTGAACTTGTCTACGTCCAATTTCCTCTTCGGCGTCACCGTCGCTGACCTCCGATGCGCATTGCCCGGGCCGCCGCCAGTCCTGGCGCCCGGCCTGGGCCACTCTCCCGGCGAGGAACGCCACCTCTCCGCAGGCGGGCTGGTCGCCCGCAACAGAGCCTCCGCCCCCCGGTCCTCAGCCGGACAGAATACGGTTTACCCTCTCGGCACACCTGCTACACAGCTCGGGATGCTCCTGGACCATCCCGGTGCTCTCCGCGCGCAACCAGCAGCGCGCGCACTTGTCGCCGGCCGCCAGCGATGCCTCGGCGTGCATTCCCGACGGCTCGTTCAACTCCTCCTCGGCCTCGGAGAGGTGATGAAGCTCTACATCCGAGACGATGAAGAGACTCCACAGGTCCTCCTCCAGCCCCTCCAGCACATTCCGTACCGCATCGCTGACATAGAGGTCGAGTCTGGCCTCCACCGGGTTGGGCACCTCGCCGGAGGCCTTTGCCTCCTCCAGGGCCGCCATAGCGACCCCCCGGACCTCCAGGAACTGGCTGTATCGCCGGGCCAGGTCCTCGTCGAGCAGACCCTCGTCCACCTCCGGCCAGTCGGCGAGCTGAACGCTGGCGGGCAGGGCCTCGTCCACCTCCCGCCGCATGTGCTGCCAGACCTCCTCGGAGGTGAAGGTCAGCACCGGCGCCATCATCTTGACGACGGCGATCAGCGTGCGCCACATCGCCGTCTGCGCGGAGCGGCGCGCCGGAGACTCCGCCAGGTCCGTATAGATGCGGTCCTTGAGCACGTTCAGGTAGAATGCACTCAGGTCCCGATCGCAGAATGCGTGCAACTCCCGGTAGACGATGTGCAGGTCCCAGCGCTCGTAGGCCTCCGTGACGGCACGAATGCGCCGCTGCAGGCGATCCAGTGCCCAGCGGTCGATCTCTCGTAGCTCCCCCGCGGGCATAGAGTCCTCAGACGGATCGAAGTCCTGAAGGTTCTGCAGCAGGAACCGCACGGTGTTGCGGATTCGACGGTAGGCGTCGGCCACCTGCTTGAAGATGCTGTCCGACAGCATCATCTTCTGGCGGAAGTCCGCATAGGTGAACCACAGCCGCAACACATCGGCCCCGTACTGATCGTAGATCTCTGCGGGGCTGATGATGTTCCCCCTGCTCTTGGACAGCTTCTGGCCCGTCTCATCCACGAAGAAGCCGTGGCCCACGACGGTGCGATAGGGCGCGGGGTCGCCCAGTGCCATGGCCACCCACAGGGAGGTCTGGAACCAGCACTGATACTGATCATCGCCCTCCAGATACAGGTCCGCGGGGAAGCTTAGCTCCGGGTGGGGGCGCACGACGCAGTAGTGCGAGCAGCCCGAGTCCACCCACACCGACATGATGTCGGGCTCCTTGCGGAAGTTCGTCCCGCCGCAGCTCTCGGCCTGGCAGACGGTGTTCTCGGGCAGAAGCTCTTCGGCCTCGCGCTCCCACCACACGTCCGCGCCGTGCCGGGCCACCAGGTCGCGGAGGTGCTCGATGGTCTCGCGCGTGATCAGCGGCTCGCCGCACTCGGTACAGTAGAAGACCGGGATGGGCACGCCCCAGGTTCGCTGGCGGGAGATGCACCAGTCGGGGCGGGACTCGATCATTCCCGAGATGCGACTCTCGCCCCATTCGGGGTTCCACTGCACACCCTTCACGGCCTCCAGGGCCTTGCCGCGCAGCCTCGCGATGTCCATGAACCACTGTCTGGTGGCCCGGTAGATGACCGGCTCGTGACAGCGCCAGCAGTGGGGGTACTCGTGCTCGATCTCAATCTCGCCGATGAGGGCGCCCTTGCGGCTGAGGATGCCGGTCACGATCTCATTGGACTGATCGGCGACGTTCCCCGCCAGCTCCTCGCCGGCCTCGTCTGTGTACCTGCCCAGGTCGTCGAGCGGGCTGACGATGTCGAGGTCGTAGGCGAGCGCCGTCTCGTAGTCCTCCAGACCGTGACCCGGGGCGGTGTGCACTGCACCTGTGCCGTCCTCGACCGTCACGTAGTCGGCCAGCACCACCGGCGATTCGCGGTCGTACATGGGGTGTCTGGTCACCAGCCCCTCCAGCTCTGCACCCGTGAAGCGCGCCACAACCTGGTACGTGCCGATCTGGCACTCCGCCATTGAGCGGTCCAGCAGCTCCTGCGCCAGAATGAAGTGGCCCTTCGGCGTGTCCACCAGCACGTACTCCGCGGTCTCCGACAGCGCGATGGCGGTGTTGCCCGGGATCGTCCATGGGGTGGTGGTCCAGATCAGGAAGCTCACCGGCTCGGAGGGCGGCTGGTCCATGGGCAGTTCCTGTGCATCAATGACCTCGAAGGCCACGTAGATTGCCGGCGCGGTGCGCGTGACGTACTCGATCTCATCCTCCGCGAGGGCCGTCTCACAGTGGTAGCACCAGTAGACCGGCCGCAGGGCGCGGTAGAGCAGCCCCGCGAGGGCGATCTTCCCGAATGCCTCGATCTGCAGGGCCTGGTAGTCGGGGCTCAGCGTCAGGTAGGGGTCGTCCCAGTCCCCGCGCACGCCGATGCGCTTGAACTGCTCGCGCTGGGTGTCCACGTAGCCCAGCGCCAGCTCCCGGCACATCCGCCGCCACTGTAGCACGGGGACGTCGTGCGGAAAGACGTTCTTCTCGCGCTGCACGCTCTGCTCGGTCGGCAGGCCCTGCGTGTCCCATCCGGGGATGTAGGGGCAGTCAAAGCCCCGCATGGTCTTGTACTTGATGGTGATATCCTTGAGGATCTTGTTCAGCGCCTGCCCCAGGTGAATATCGCCATTGGCGTAGGGCGGGCCGTCGTGCAGGATGTAGGTGGGTGAGCCGGCGCGCAATTCGCGTACCGCCTCGTAGATGTCCATCTCCTGCCACATGCGCAGGATCTGCGGCTCGCGCTCGGCGAGATTGCCTCGCATGGGGAAGTCGGTCCGCAGCAGGTTCAACGTGTCCCGGTAGTCCATCCTGTGATATCCTCTGGCTGCCCGTAGGGCGCAGCCGACGTAGTGAAAGAGCCGCCGAGTCTCCGCGCACCGGAGGCACGCAGAGACTCCGCGACCGAGTCTGGCGGGGATCAGTTGTGCGACTGTGGCATTGTACCACATTCATCGGACGGCTATCAACCCCCCGCGCCGTCGGCAGCACTGATGGCAACGAGATCGCGCTGCAAGCCCGACCTGCGCACTGGGGCCGCGAGCGCGTAGGAGAGGCGGGGCCCAGGCCCCGCCGGCCGTCGCCATGATGACCAGAACGGCGGGCCGGACGGTGATCCGGGCCCTCCACGCCAGCCCGCGTTCGTGCAACGGCAGCCGGTGCCGTCCGGCCATTTGCTGGAAGGAGGTGGGGCGGGAGCTTCGGGGAACTGCGGCCGGAGGCGTCTCGTGAGGTGGAGCGCACTGCAAGGGAGTGGCCGGCGTGAACCTGAATGTGGGCGGAGCGAGCTTCGGGGTCGGCGCGGAGAGAACGAGTGGTGGCTGCGGCGCTATCTTCGGGGTGGTTTTCGGGATCATCCTCGTGCCCGTGGGCTTCTACCTGGCGTACCACGGCGAGGCCCGTCTCGTCGATCACGGGAGAGTCTTCGAGGGCATCGCGATAGTTGCGCCTGAGGCCGCCTCGGCCCACGAAGGTCAGCTTGTAAAGATCAGCGGGCAGCCCAAGGGGACGTTCCTGACGGTGCCGGAGTGGAATGGCAGGGCGCTCTACTGGCGTCGGACGATCGAGGAGTACGAGCGTGAGGAGGACGCCGAGGGCGAGGTCGACTACGATTGGGAGACCGTGACCTCTGACCACAAGTGGGCGGAGTTCTCGCTCGGGCCCCTGAGCGTGCGGCCCGAGGGCGCCAATCCGGTGGGCGAGGACCGAGTCTATTCGGCCCACAAGCGGCGCCTCGAGGCCGAGTTCCAGCCCGGCGGTTCAGGTGACAATCCTGAAGTCGGCGACTGGCGGATGAGCGTTGATGTTCTTGACGCCACAAAGCCGGTGATCGTGCTCGGCGCGATGTCCGAGGGAGCCATTGAGGGCGGCTCCACATTCGTGGTCAGCGCACTTGACGAGGCCGCCACGACGCAGGCTCTGAAGACCGAGTACAGAATCGCCTACTGGGCCATGAAGGCCGGCGCCGTGGTCTGCATCTGGATGGGCGTTATGGCCATCTTCGCCCCCCTGACCACACTGGTGGGCTACATCCCGCTTGTCGGTGACCAGCTCTCGTGTGGCTTCGCGGCCTTGGCTCTGGTGTTCGCCCTCGTCTCAGTGGCCGTGATCACCGTCTTCATCAAGGCCTTCTGGTTGCTGGCAGTGCTGGCGGCGCTGGTCATCGTCTTCTTGATCTACCGTGGCGTGGTGTCCCCACGCGCGCGGCCTGGTGCCGCAGAGGCGGGCCGACCTCCGGCCGCTGGCGCGGGAGCCGAGGGGGCGCCGCATGCGGCCAGCACGCCGCCGCCCGACGTCGTCGCGGACGTGCCGCGGCCGGTCGCTGCCCCGCCACCTGAGAACGGTGGCGACCGGCGAGAGGCGCGCCCGAGATCTTGCAGTGAGTGCGGGGCGGAGCTGGCGCCGGACGACAGGTTCTGTGGGGAGTGCGGGCACCCGGTCAACAGCCGATCCTAGCACCAACCACGCACCATAGCGAACGGAGGATGCGCCATGGAGTACACCATTCGTGGTACCGTGATGCAGAGCGTGGAAGTCTCGCTCACGGGAGGGGAGGCCGTCTACACCGAGGCCGGCGGCATGGCCTGGATGAGCGAGAACGTGAGCATGGCGACGAACATGAAGGGCGGCATGATGGGTGCGCTCAAGCGCGCCGTCTCCGGCGAGTCTCTGTTCCTCACCACCTACTCCTGCAGCGCCGGCAGCGGCTTCGTGACCTTCACGCTGGAGAGCCCCGGGAAGATCATCCCTCTTGACCTGGCCGATGGCCAGAGCATGATCTGCCAGCGCGACGCCTTCATGTGTGCTGAGGAGAGCGTTGGGCTGGACATGCACCTGCACCGGCGGCTCGGAGCAGGGCTCTTCGGCGGCGAGGGGTTCTTCCTGCAGAAGGTCACCGGCCCGGGGACGGCATTCTTCGAGATCGCCGGCGAGACCGTGGAGTACAACCTGGAGGCCGGGCAGTCGCTGAAGGTGGATCCCGGACATGTGGCGATGCTCGACCCGACGGTCGATTTCAACATCGCCCGGGTCCAGGGTGTCACGAATATCTTCTTCAGCGGCGAGGGACTGTTCCTGGCGCATCTCACCGGACCCGGCCGGGTGTGGCTGCAGACCATGCCGCTGCCAAACCTGGCCATGCGCCTGGCGCGTTACATCTCCAAGAGCTGACGCACAGCTTCCGGTCCGGGCACCTGCAGGCCGCCTCGCGCCCTCGTGCGTGTCGTGCACGGATGCCACAGGGGTTCGCCCGCCTCCCGGCGAATCCTGGTGTGCGCGGCACAGATGGCGAATCCGCCTGGAGGCGATGAGATGGAGTACACCATTCGTGGCACGGTGATGCAGAACGTCGAGATCACACTGGGCCAGGGCGAAGCCGTCTACACCGAGGCCGGTGGGATGGCGTGGATGACGGCCAACATCGACATGAACACGAACATGCGCGGGGGGCTGATGGGAGCATTGCAGCGGGCGGTCTCCGGCGAGTCCCTGTTCATGACCACGTACGCGTGTACGTCCGGCTCGGGCTTTGTGACCTTCACGACCGAGACGCCCGGCAAGATCGTGCCGATGGAGCTGGCTCCGGGTCAGAGCCTCATCTGTCAGCGGGACGCCTTCATGGTCGCTGAGGAGAGCGTCGAGCTGGAGATGCACATGCACAAGCGGCTGGGGGCGGCGCTGTTCGGCGGGGAGGGCCTCTTCCTGCAGAAGGTCACCGGGCCGGGCACGGTCTGGTTCGAGCTAGCCGGGGAGATCACCGAGTACGATCTGGAGCCGAGCCAGGCGCTGAAGGTGGATCCGGGACATGTTGCACTGATGGACCCGACGGTGGACTTCGACATCACCACGGTCCCGGGCATCCGCAACATCTTTCTGGGCGGCGAGGGGCTGTTCCTGGCGCGAGTCAGCGGCCCCGGGCGGGTGTGGCTGCAATCGATGCCGCTGCCGAACCTGGCGCTTCGGCTGGCGCCCTACCTGCCCAGCTCGAGCGACTGACCCCGGGCAGGGCCGGTCGAGCGCCCGGCGCCGGGTCCGCCCTCAGTCAACATCGCGCTCGATGGCCATACGCTTCTGCGTCTGCTGCTTGTAGATGTAGCTGGCGTGCTCGGGTACGGGCAGGCCGAGCAGCTCGCTGATCTCGGCGATCTTGTATCGCGCGTGGTGGTTGAGTGCGGAGACGTCAGCGGCGAGACGCCACTGCTCCAGCGCCTTCTCGTAATGGCCGGCCTGCTCGTAGATGTGTGCCTTCAGGTGCAGGGCGAGGGTCGACTGGGGGTTGACGGTGAGGTAGTAGTCAGCCTTCTCGATGGCCTCATCGTAGCGCCCCTGCTTCATCAGCCGCCATGCCGGCATGTAGCGCTCCCGAATCGTCATCGTGGCGCCCTTGGCCGTGTGATCGTTGGGCCTGCGCTTGAGGCAGTAGTCATACCACTCCAGCGCGCGCTCCATCTCCGGCAGACGCTCGTAGCCGTGTGCGATGAGCCGCTCGATGTGCTCGGGGTGCTCGAAGCGCGTCGCGGCCTGCAGCCACCGGGCCGCCTCGTCGTAGTCGCGGATCTTGTCGAAGTAGGTCCAGCCAAGCTCGAAGTAGAGGTCGTAGCGGTCCGGGTTCCAGGAGATGCCCTCCTTGAGCGTATCCACGGCCGTCTTCAGCAGCCACGCCCGCTCCTCGGCGTCCTCGGTCTCCACGTAGAGGTTGTAGGCGCAGTGCCAGGCAGTGATCCGCCACGGCTCGAGCCAGTGCGGGTCGAGCATGGTGGTCATGCGCATGAGGTAGAGGGCATCCCAGCGCGTGCCCGCCCCCTTATGCCACATGGAGTGGGTCTTCATCCACAGCATCGATGCGGCGACCTCACGGAAGCCCCCAAGCATGGCTCCCACGATGACGCCGGTCATCGCCGGGGCATCGTACTGCAGGATCTTCGTCACCTGCGTGGGCCGCGCATAGCCGCGCACCAGCCGCTGGTAGTCAAGCTCTGCATGTAGGGGAACAAGCCCCACGAAGAGCACCACAATAAGAACGCCCACCACGATCTTCTTCGATATGTCGCTCATCAGATCACTCTGCCCTCACAGCACGCGCCGGCCTGACAGCGGCGTCGCGCTCTGCGTAGTGACATCCCTTGTGTGCTCGCCTCCCGCGGCAGGCCGCCCGCGTCGTGCGCCGCGCTACACCTCACGCTGGGAGAAGAACAGGTAGCCCAGCGCCAGGACGATGGTCACGTAGATGGCTCCCATGCCGATGGTCATGCCCACGTACTGCCACACGACCGGCACGTCGGTGAGGATCGCCTCCCGCACGTCGAACTTCTCGAAGTGCGGCAGGGTGCGGTAGACGGTGCCGAGCACGTAGCGGGCGACGGGCCCCGCGCCGGTATCGGGGTCGGCCAGGTGGCCGAAGAACTCGCTCATCTGGCCCACGAAGTAGACGAAGAAGGTGAAGATCGCCGCCAGGATCCAGGAGAAGACGACCGACGCGACGACCGCGATGCCCATGACCACGGCCAGCTCGAAGAAGCTCAGCAGGATGGCCTTGGCCACGTTCGCGTACATGAACTCCATGCTGTAGGCCGGGCCCTCCTCCGTCGGCTGCGCGAACTGGGGGGCCTTGATCGCGAAGACGACGTAGAACGTAATCCCCATCACCAGTACGTTGCTAACAACCGTCGCCAGGCCGCCGAAGAACTTGCCCAGCAGAAACTGCGTGCGCGTCACCGGCTTGGACAGCAGTGTGTAGATGGTTCGCTTCTCGATCTCATCGGGAATGAGCCGGGTGCCCAGGAAGACCGCGATGAGCATGCCGAAGAAGCGGATGGAGCCGAGGCCCACGTCGATGAGCATCTTCAGCTCCGCGCCCGGCTGCAGGTATGTGAAGACCCATGACGATCCGATTATCAGGATCGCGAAGACCAGGATGCCGTTTAGGAAGCGGCGTCGCCAGCTCTCCCAGAACGTGGCGCGCGCCACCCTATAGATCGGTCGCATCAGGGGACTCCTCTCCTACGGCTTCGATGAACACCTCTTCGAGGGTGCGCCGGTCGGGGCCCAGGTCCAGCAGATAGCCGCCGTCATCCTCCACCATCGCGGCGGCGTCCATAGCCGCCTGGCGGTCGCTGAACAGGGCCCGGCAGATCTCATCCACCCACACGATCTCGTCGGAGCGCTCCTGCAGCTTCGCCAGCAGCTCCTCGTCGGGATGCCGGACCTCGACGCGGTACTGCCGGCTCTCCCCCTCCAGCAGCTCCGTGACGCTGCCCTGGGTGACCTTCTGGCCCTGTGCCAGGATGGCGATGTTGTCACACAGCGGCTCCATCTCTTTGAGCAGGTGCGAGCACAGGAAGATGGTCTTGCCCTCATCGCGCAGGCGCATGATGACCTCGCGGATCTCCTTGGCGCCGATCGGGTCGAGGCCGGCGGTGGGCTCATCGAAGAACAGCAGGTCGGGGTTGTTGATCAGCGCCTGGGCCACGCCGACGCGCTGGCGCATGCCGCGCGAGTAGTTCATCACCCGCATATTGCGCCGCTCCCACATGCCCACGAGCTCCAGCAGCTCCTGGACACGCTTGTCGAACTGCTTGCCGGCCATGCCGAAGAGGCTGCCGTACATACGCAGCAGCTCCGGTGCGTTGAGGTGCTCGTAGAAGTAGGGGCCCTCGGGGAGGTAGCCCACTCGCTGTTTGTAGCGCGGGCTCCCCAGCGGCTCGCCCAGCACCTCGCCGTCACCGGAGGTGGGGAAGATCAGCCCCAGCAGCAGCTTCAGCGTGGTGGTCTTGCCGGAGCCATTTGGCCCCACCAGGCCGAAGATCTGACCCTCCTCAACCGTGAGGCTTAGGTCCCGCACTCCCACCTGCCGGCGGCCCCACCCGAGATAGTACACCTTCGTCAGATCATTAGTCTGAATGGCAAGAGCGATGTCCGCCACCTCCCGAACGCGCAGGGGCGCGCCATGGCTGCGCGCCCGCCACAGGCGGACGCAAGCCGCTCGACTGTCACAGAATGTAACGCCGCGGTGGTGATGACTTGTTCCCGACCACCGCCCCTTTTCCGGGTCACCAACCTGTTCTGGTGGTGTAGAAGGTCGCGCGCCACCGTCTGGAGAACCCATCTTTGACCGTTCGGTGCCGGCTGGCGCCGCGATGACCGGAGGGGGCCGAGTCGGTGTTGTCGTCGGAGAACATGGGGCGTCGTCATGCTCCCGGGGGCTGGTCCGTCACCGGGTCTCTCGGCTTCACGCTGATCGAGATGATCGTGGTGATGGCGATCATCCTGATCCTGGCTGCCATTCTGCTGCCGGCACTGGAGGCGGCGCTGGGCAGGGCTGAGGCCACGTCCTGCCTCGCCAACATGCGGCACCTGGGCATGGCCGCGCGTCTTTACGCCGATGACTACGACGGCCGCATCGTGCCGGCTCTGCTGCCGCATCCCGCCGCGCCCAAGGGCGTCTGCTGGGACGTCACCATCCAGCCCTACCTGAACAACCGCCTGATCCTGCGGTGTCCCAGCGACGAATGCCCCCGCAGGCTGGCAGGGGCGCTGTCGGAGTTGCACAGCTACGGGATCAACCTGGCTCTGGCGCAGGTCGGGGGCTATGCCGGCTCCAGCCTGATGCTGTCGGAGATCGACGATCCCGTGGGCACGATCCTGCTGTGCGAGCTCAACGGCGAGCGCTTCGCCACCCATGGGGTGGACTACAG
>JBNGDZ010000058.1:2141-14701 GCA_049975765.1 Armatimonadota bacterium | reverse complement strand
CTAGAGATGCCCCACCCCCGCAGGGCCGGCGGCGCTCATGGAGAATGGTATGGACCGACGCGCCCCGGACACCTGCGAGGTGAGATGCGATGCGCGGGACAGCGTGCTGGCTTGCGGCCTCACACCGGCAGCGTATCTGCACTCGGGCGCTCGCGATCCTGTGGGCCTGTGTGCTACTACTTGTCGCAACGAGAGGTGCGCTCATGGCGCAGACGGTGGCGGCCACGGACGTGACGCGTTTCACGGTCTACCATTCGCCCGAGACTCCCGGCTACACCTGCTGGGCCGGCGCCCTCCTGATGCCGGACGGGACGCTCATGGTCACTTTCAACCAGGCCACGGGTCCGCTCAGCGGCCGGCCCGGCGCGCCGCCGGAGGTCCTGGAGCGGCTGAGCTGGCCCCCGGCCGGCAAGCCCGGCTACGACATGACGGGGACGATCCAGCAGAACATGAGAATCGTGTCCACCGACGGAGGCGAGACGTGGCAGGTGCTCCACGCTGAGCCGTGGCACTCGCCGATGAACGGCGGCATGGGCTCCCACACCCAGGCCGTGCTGCCCGACGGCACCATCGTGCGAGGAGTCTGGGGGCAGTATCTGCCATTCTACGACGTTCCTCAGACGGGCTACGTGCAGCGCTCGGCGGATCGCGGCAGGACGTGGAGCGCGCCGCAGGTGGTCATGGACCCCGACCGGTTCATGGTGTTCCCGAAGCGCCTGCGGCCGCTGCGCGACGGGCGCCTGGCGATGGTGGGCGGCTTCGCGGAGCTGGGGTCCGAGCAATGGACCCGCGGCAGCGTCACCGCCAAGCTGAGGCCGTCACTGTGGCTCTCCGCCGACGGTGGGCGGACGTGGGCGGCGCCCATCGCGACCGTGCCGCCCAGGGAGGGCGTGCGCTTCTCGGAGGAGTCCGACTTCGCCGAGCTGCCGGATGGGCGGCTGCTGTTCGTCCATCGCGCCAGCCGGCCTCAGTCGCGCTGGCAGAGCCTGCTGGAGCCCGACGGTGAGGGCTATCGGGTGGTGTCCGCCGGCCCGGCGCCATTCCCCCACAGCGGCTGCCCGGAGGTGCTGTGGGCCAGGGAGGGCGTGGCGCTGCACCTGGCGACCAGCGGAATCTCCTGGACCGCTGACGCCGGCGAGAGCTGGCGCGATCTCGACATCGGCGGCACCGGCTACTACCCCAGCAGCGTGCAGCTTTCGGACGGCCGAATCTTCTGTGTCTTCCATCGCGGCTCGGACAACCCCTACGACGGATCGGTGGACCAGGAGATCCAGGCGATGACCTTCCGGCTAACGGTCGATGGATAGACACACGATCTGCGAGGTGTCTGCGACCATGCGATATGTTCCGTGCCGACCCGCAATCGCGCTGGTACAGCTCGCGATACTAGCGCCGTGTCTCGGAGCGGCGGCCGATGTGACACTGGTGGCGGGCGGCGAGCCACGGGGCGCCATCTGCCTCCCGGCCGATCCGTCCCCGGCGGAGCGCTTCGCGGGCGACGAGATCCAGACCTACATCGCCCGCATCACCGGCGCCACGGTGCCCATTCAGGACAGCCCGGCCGCCGACGGGCCCACGGTCTTCGTCGGTCGGCAGGCCGCCAACGAGCCCTTCCGGGCTCGGATCGGGCCCGCGGACCCGCCGGAGGAGGGCCTTATCGTCGCCTGCGAGGGCCGGTCTGTCCATCTGGTCGGCACCGGCGACCGGGGCACGGTCTACGCGGCCTACTCCTTCCTGGAGAGCGAACTCGGCTGCAGGTGGTACATGCCGGGCGAGATCGGAGAACAGCTCCCGCGGGCGCGCACGGTCGCGGTGGCTGAGCTGCAGCGGATCGAGACGCCCTCATTCCGTTTCCGCCGGGGCATCGACTTCACGCCCCAGTGGGGCGTAAGGCAACGGGCGAACGTCGGCGACCCACAGTTCGGAGAGCAGGTGGGCGGCCTCTACGAGCACTACGGCGGCCATATCTATCATGAGCTCGTGCCCACCGAGCAGTACATGCCCGAGCACCCCGAGTACTTCTGTCTCATCCGGGGTCGGCGGATGCGCAACGCCAACCACGCCGGCCAGCTCTGCACCAGCAACCCGGAGGTCATCAACATCGCCGCCCGACGCATCATCGACTACTTCCGGACCCACCCGGACTGCACCGTGCACTCCCTTATGCCCAACGACGGCATGGGCAGGTGGTGCCAGTGCCAGCGATGCCAGCGCATGATGCAGCAGCTCGGCTCGGACGCCCGCGTGGTGAGCGACCTCAAGCAAGTGCCTGTGGTCTCCGATCGGGTGGTCCTCTTCTCCAACCGGGTCGCTGAGCAGGTGGCGCGGGAGTTCCCCGATCGCTATCTGGCGATCCTGGCCTACGCCGACTACACCAAACCGCCACTCGTGGTGAAGCCGCACCCCAACCTCATCATCTACCTCTGCCGTTACAGGCCGGCGTGCTACGTGCATCCCCTCGGCGGTGAGGTTGAGTGCCCCAAGAACCGGGAGTACACTGAGATCCTCGATAACTGGCTGGAGCTGTCCGACAACATCGGCGTCTACACTTACGTCTACACGGGCGCATCACAGTTCCTACCGTGGCCGTATGCGCGCCGCTTCGCCCGGGACCTGGTCTTCTACCGCGACCGCGGCGTCAGGGACCTGATGCATCAGTCGAACTACCAGGCCTACGGTCAGCTCCCCCTTACCTACTACCTCATGGCAAAGTTCTCCTGGAACGCCGACCAGGACCTGGAGGCGGTCATTGACGAGTTCTACGAGGGCTTCTACGGCCCGGCCGCGCAGCCGCTGCGAGCCATGGACGACTACATGCATGCCGCCTGCCTCGAACGTGCCGGTCATGTGGATCACGGCTACTACAACCCCCGCAACATCTTCACCCGCGAGTTCCTCACAACGTGCCGAGAGCATCTCGACGAGGCGATGCGGTTGACCGGCGATGACCAGATCCTGCGCCGGCGCGTCGGCATGCGCTCGGCGTGGTTCCGCTACGTTGAGCTGTACATGGACATGCTGCTGCTTCCTCACGAGCTTCCCAACGATCCGGAGCACCTTGAGGCCAGCACGCGAAGGCTGGAGGAGGTCCACGACGAGCTGGTGGCGCACATCGACGGGCTCGAAGCGCAGCAGGACCCCGTCATCCAGGCCCGGCGCGCACGGAACGTCATCCCCACCGTCGAGGAGGCCGTCGCCGAGCTGCAGTGGCCGATGGTGCCCCAGGAGCTGCCGATCGTGTGGCACATCGCGGACTTCGAGGAGGCCCGGCGGAGCGGGATCAGGCCCGGCGGCTTCGCGGAGCCGGAGGAGAAGGGCGGCGTGAGGTGCCGCAACACCGACGAGACCGGGCTGGGCGACAAGGGCTGGGCGCAGTGGAAGATCGCGCTGGAGGACGTCTCCCGCCCGGTGGAGCTGACGCTTACGGTCTGGGGCGAGTCCGACTTCGGCGGCCTGGTGCTCTACAACGGGAGCGACTGGCCCACCATCGAGACCCACCAGACCTCCGGAGAGCCGAGGTGGGAGACCTACCGGGTCGTGATTGCGCCCCAGCAGTGGAACCCGTACGACCAGGTGCAGATGTTCGGTGTCGGCGGCAGGCAGATCTGGCTCGGCGAGCTGCGGCTGCGCTACCGCTGACCCGCCGGGCCCCGGCGTGGGGAGAGCTGGCTGCTCGGGACGGCACGCGGCTTCATGTGCCAGCGCAGTCGCCGGGCGATGGACTGTCGAAACGCGGGTGCCGGGCCGATCGTCCTACCGTTCGGGGACGGCCTGGCGAGGCCGCCAAATGAGAGCGTCGCCGGCCGCTACGGCGCGGAGGTGCGTGGCTTACTGATCAGGGACATGAACTCCGCGCGCGTGGCCGCCGAGTCGTGGAAGCTGCCCAGCACCGATGAGGTGGTCATCAGCGAGTTCTGCTTCTCCACCCCGCGCATCATCATGCACAGGTGCCGCGCCTCGATGACCACACCCACGCCCTCGGCGTCGATCTCCTCCATGATCGTGTGCGCGATCTGCTCCGTCAACCGCTCCTGAATCTGCAGCCGGCGCGCGTAGGCATCGACGAGCCGCGCGATCTTGCTCAGACCCAGCACCTTTCCCTGGGATATGTAGCCCACGTGACACCGGCCATAGAAAGGCAGCATGTGGTGCTCGCAGAGGCTGTAGAGCTCGATGTCGCGCACCGTGATCATGTTGTTGGTGTCCTGCGTGAACACGGCGTCCCCGACAACGTCACCGGGGTCGATGCGGTACCCGAGGGTAAGGAACTCCCAGGCCCGCGCAACTCGCTCGGGGGTCTTGAGCAGGCCCTCGCGGTCCGGGTCCTCACCGATCTCGATGAGCAACTCGCGGGTCAGCTCTGCCACTCGCTGCCTGTTCATGTCCTGATCTCCTCCTGCAATGACTGGGTGTACTCCGGCAGTGGGTCCATGTCGTGGTCGTCGAATGCGGCGGCGATCTCGCTCAGTCTCTCCCCCGATCCAGGCAGAACGAGATCAGGCGCCAGCTCCGCCAGCGGCACGGCCAGGAACGCGCGCCTGGGGATATCCGGGTCGGGAATCTGCAGGTCGCTATCCGAGATGACGAGGTCGTTGTAGACCGCGATGTCCAGGTCGATGGTCCGCGCGGCCCATCTGTCGCCCGTCCGCACCCGCCCAAGCTGGGCCTCGATGCACCGCAGCACCTCGGATCTCAGCTCGCGGGGTGGGATACCGGTCTCGATCTCGACCACCCCGTTGTAGAAGGTGGCCTGCTCGTGTCGGCGCAGCGGTGCGGTGGCGTAGATCGTTGAGATGGCGACGACACGCGTCCGGCGTGCCAGGGCCCGCACGGCGGCCCTGACATTGCGCTCCGGGTCGATGTTCGAGCCGACCGCGACGAAGACGCGAGCCATCAGAGGTCCTCGCGCGAGCGGGTGATGCGGACGCCGACGCTGCGCGCAAACCGCAGCGCCGACGGCTTCTCGACCATTACCTCGACCTGCTGGCAGCGCGGGTACTGCAGGCAGATGTCCGCTATGGCCTCCGCCAGGGCCTCCACCAGCTTGTACTGCGACTCCTCTATCATCGCGAAGATCCGCTTCTTGACCTCGCGGTAGTCCAGGGCGTCGGCGAAGTCGTCGCTGCGCCCCGCCTGCCGGGTGTCGGTGCCCAGTATCACATTCACGACGACATCCTGCTTGCTCCGCCGCTCCTCCTCGTTGACCCCGATGATGCAGCGGGCCAGCAGCTCCTCGATCATGATGTAGTCCATTGACCCGCTCCCTCAGTCTCCTCGCAGGTGTCGCCCGCCGTCCACGTAGATGATCTGTCCGGTCACGAACCTGGCCTTGATCAGATACAGGACGGCATCGACGATGTCCTCCGCACCGCCGTGCCGCTGCAGTGGAAGCGATCCCGCCAGCGCCTCCAGGTAGCTCTCATCCCGGCCCGGCGGCGGCAGGATCAGGCCGGGCGCCACCGCGTTCACCCTTACGCGGGGCGCGTACTCCAGCGCCGCCATGCGCGTGAGCTGGCGCAGCAGATGCTTGCTGAGGATGTAGGCCACGTGCTTGGGATCGAAGCCCTCCACTCGTGTGTCCAGCAGGTTGACGACGCTGCCCTCGTCGATCTCCTGGCCCGCGAAGGCGCGCATCAGGGCGAAAGGCCCCCACGCATTCACCGCCGTGTTGTACGCGAGCTGGTCGAAGGTCACGTCGGCGAGCGTGCTGGGGTCGAAGATCGATGCGCTGTTGACCAGCACCTGGATCGGACCGGCCAGCTCCACGGCTCTGCAGATCAGCCGTTCCGCCTGCTCCGGTGAGGACAGGTCCGCCTGCAGCGGCCAGGCCTCGACCCCCATCCGCTGCAGCTCATCACGAACCGCCTCGGCCTCATCCTGCGATGAGCGATAGTGCACGACCACGCTGCAGCCCTCTGTCGCCAGGCCCTCAGCGATGGTCCGTCCCAGCCGCTTCGCCGCACCGGTGACCAGCGCGGTCCTGCCGTGCAGCCACGACTCGCTCATCAGCTTCACCTCGGGGCGCGCTGTGCCGCCGCGCTACTGGAGCAGCTCATCGATCTTGGCCGCCATGATGAAGTCGTTCATGGAGAGCCCGCCGATCGAGTGCGTGGTCAGTGATAGCTCCACGGTGTCGTAGTCCACGCAGATCCGCGGGTGATGATCCTCTTCCCTGGCGAGTTCGGCCACCGCGTTGACGAACCGCATGGCCTCCGAGAAGCCCTCGAACGTCAGGTCACGCTCCAGCCCGCCCTCGCGCAGGCCCCACTCAGGCACATGCGATGCGAGCTCCGACGCCTCCTCCGGCGACATGGGCTCCGCGCCGGCCTCGATGGGCCCGCAGCTCTGCTCGGTCAGCCTCACGATCAGCACCTCCACAACGCTCCGGCCGTCCGCCCTCCTGTTCTTCGACCGCCGCACAACATCTCCTGCAGGGACCGTAAGCGGGACGGCAGCGCCGTGGAGAAGGATGCCAGTGCCCCGGCCAGATACCGATCTGCTGGAGGACAAGCGGGAGCCGACGGGGCATACTGTAGAGATAGGGGCTTCAGGCGATGGCCTCGGGTCACGCGCATTGATGTCACGCGACGGACCGAGCAGCGTGATGAGCGACTTCACAACGGCCACAGCGTGGGCCCGTGTAGACGGGCATAGCACCTCCGAGAGAGGCGAGCAAGCAGATGACATTGGCCCTGGCCACGATGGGAATGATCGCCGCTATGCTGACAACCGCCGCGCCCGAACCGTTCGACGTCGGCGTGCACCGACAGCTCTTCGTAGACGGCAGCATTGTCTCGGACTTTCACGGGGACGCTCGACTGCGCATGCACGAGCCGACGCGTAGGGAGGTGGCGCTGGCCTGCGACGAGCCGTGGGAGGGCGCGACCTGTGGCTACTTCACCGTCTTCAAGGACGATTCCCTCTACCGGATGTACTACCGCGGCTCCGATGTCGTGTACGAGGACGGGAACGTGAACTGGGAGCCGCATCCCATGGTGACCTGCTACGCCCACAGCGTTGACGGGGTCCACTGGACCAAGCCTGAGTTGGGTCTGCACGAGTTCAACGGGTCGAGGGCGAACAACATCATCTGGACGGGCGCGGCCGCTCACAACTTCACCCCCTTCAGGGACGCGAACCCCGACTGCGCGTCGGACGCCCGCTACAAGGCGGTGGGGTCCGCCGGCGGCGGGCTGCACGCCTTCAAGTCGCCGGACGGCATACGGTGGGAGGCCCTTCAGGGGGACCCAATCATCACCGAGGGCGCCTTCGATTCGCAGAACCTCGCATTCTGGGACCAGACCATCCGGAAGTACCGAGCATACTGGCGGGACTTCCACGGTGAGGGCGAGATCGCGCCCCCCGGTCGCGACGTCAAGACGGCCACGTCCGAGGACTTCATCAACTGGTCGGAGCCGCGATGGCTGGTATACACGCCGGGACGGCGCGGCACGGACGAGAGCACTCCGCCCCATCACCAGTTCTACACCAATGGCGTGCTGCCCTACTACAGGGCGCCGCAGGTGCTGCTGGGCTTCCCCACGCGCTACATCGACCGCGGCTGGGGAGCCTCCACCGATCACCTGCCGCAGCTTGAGGATCGCCGCGAGCGGTCGGCGGCCAGCGTGCGGGAGGGTACGGCTCTGACCGACGGCATGTTCATGGTCAGCCGCGACGGCCGCAACTTCTTCGTGTGGCCCGAGGCCTTCATTCGCCCGGGCATCCAGCGCCTCGGCAGTTGGACGTACGGGGACAACTATCAGGCATGGGGGATGGTCGAGACCCCGTCAGATCTGCCGGGTGCGCCCAACGAGATCTCAGTGTACGCCACTGAGAACTACCAGCACGCCGGACCCATGCGATTGCGTCGATTCACCATCCGGGTGGACGGCTTCGCCTCCGCGCACGCATCGCTGCACGGCGGGGATGTGGTCACCAGGCCGCTCATCTTCGACGGGAGCACGCTGGAGATCAACTTCGCGACATCCGCGGGTGGGAGTGTGAAGGTGGAGCTCCAGAGCGCCGACGGCGAGCCGATTGAGGGCTACACCTCGTCTGACTGTGCTGAGATTCTCGGTGATGAGCTGTCGCGGACCGTACAGTGGGGCGAACGGGCCGATGTGAGTCCGCTGGCCGGACAGCCGGTGCGCATCAGATTCGAGCTGAGGGATGCGGACGTCTACAGCTTCCGTTTCGCGGGCGACGGGGGGGTAGTCTGGCGCTCCCGCCTCATGGCCGGCACCGACTGGTCCGGTTGCGGCGTCGGTCCGGGCAGGCGAGCCGGTGGCAGCTATCACGGCGGGCTGACGTGACCCTGCTGAGGCTCTAGATGCTGTCTCTGATGCTCCGACGACACGATGATGCCCACCTGGGCCCTCGGGAGCCCGGATGAGGCCTGCGGCGCGCTAACCCTTTCGTGCCTTTGGCCGATAGTACACACCGAAGCACCGGATGGCGGGGTAGCAGTCCGCCCGCGTTATGTAGCGCGCAACGAGCGACGCGCCATGAGCGACGAGCTCCGACAACGGCGTACCTGCCCACGGGCAACGGCGGGAGGCCGGCAGTCTGGCGCGCCGCTGTCGATCGGCCGGGCGGATGCCCACGCCCCGGCCGGCGGACCTCTGCCCTCGCCCCGCGCAGAGAACAGGACCTTTCGGTGGGACGGACACTCTTGTCCGTCCGCCGCAGGGGACTACAGCAGCTACGAGGGAGGCAGTCATGCGGGGGCGTACCGACCGCGCGCTGCAGGCGATCCTGGCGGTAACGCTGCTCGCCGCCGGCTGGATCGTGGGCGGCGTTCTGGGGCTGCCGTCGTGGCTGGTCGGGGACGGTACGGTCGCTGAGACCTCCACGCAGCAGCCGGCGTTCTCAGCACCCGAGGCCCCCGCGTACGGTCGTGCGCGAATCCTGCTGGTGGGGGACGTCCTGCCTCTGGAGGATCGCGACTACCTGGCATCGGTCCGCCCCCTCATCAGCGCGGCCGACCTCGCGGTTTGCAACCTGGAGTGCCCGCTCTCAGCCCACGGCGTGAAGTGCCCGGCGAAGCTCGATGGTCACGGCCGGCCGCTGCATGGGGAGTTCCTCTTCCGGGGACCGCCGAGGCAGGCGCATAGGCTGGCGGACGCCGGCTTCGATGCGGTGACGCTGGCGAACAACCACATCATGGACTACGGGGGCGAGGCGCTGCTGGAGAGCCTCCCGGCCCTCGATGCGGCCGGGCTGGCCCACTGCGGCGCGGGGCCGGACGAGAGTGAAGCCCGGAGGCCCGCGATCGCGCGAGTCGGCTCGCAGACCATTGCTCTGTTGGCCTACGCCAGCGCGCGCACGCTCCCGGACGCGCCCGGATTCGCGGCCACCAGTCAGAGGGCGGGGACCGTGCTGCTGGCCGGGCGCGGCGACTCGCCCTCGCGCCACGCGAGGGGCATGCTGCGCCAGGACATCGGCGCCGCGGCGGGTCAAGCCGATCTCGTGATCGTCGCCTTCCACTGGGGGACGGAGGGCAGCGACGCCCCCGGCGCTCTCCCCCGCTCCCTGGCACACCTGGCCGTTGACTCCGGAGCCGACCTGGTCATCGGCCATCACCCCCACGTGCTGCAGGGCGTGGAGCTCTACGAGGGCGCGGCCATCTGCTACAGCCTCGGCAACTTCGTCTTCCGCACGCCCTGGGAGCCCAACCGCGACAGCGCGGTCGTCGAGGTGGAGATCGAGCGCGGCGTCTGGCGGCGCATCGTCATGCGCCCGGTGCTGCTTCACGAGCGCACGGGCGATCCCCAGCCGGCGCGCGGAGAGGACCTGGAGCGCATCACCCGACGCATCGTGCGGCTCTCGTCCGAGCTTGGGACCGGCTGCGAGGTGCTGGAGGGTCCCCGTCGCGTGGTCATCACCAACCCGGAGCCGGAGGAGCCGCGAGGCCTCCTGCGGGCGGAGGAGCATTGCTTCACTGTCGAGCCGCACCCTGACCTGGAGGGGATGGCGACAGTGCGCTTCCTGTGCTGGGACCTGGAGGGCGAGCGCAAGGTCCCTCGCTGCCGGGCGGTGGTGGTCAACGCGGCCCTGGCGAGCGAGGTGCTGGAGATCTTCCGGTGTATCTACCTGGACGCCGAGCGCTTCCCCATCCATGAGGTGATCGGCTACGATCGCCGCACCGTAACGGGGGGCGCACGGCTGTCATGGCACGCCGCGGGCAGGGCCATTGACATCAACCGGGCCGAGAACCCCATGATCCGCGATGGGCAGAAGCTGGTGCACCCCGACGAGCCGCCCTATGAGCCGGGGGAGTGGAGGCCCGGCGAGAACCCATACTCAATCACCCCGGGCGGCTCGGTGGTGCGGGCCTTCACCAGCCGCGGCTGGCGCTGGGGCGGCGAGTGGTCGAGCTGCAAGGACTATCAGCACTTCGACAGGCCGCAGTGAGCGCCGCAGGCTTCAGCCGTCCCACTCCTCGATCCTGACCTCCAGCGGCGCGAAGCGATAGGTGCGGCCCATGCGGCTCACCGAGAGGCCCTCGCCGTGCACGTTCCGCATCCGCCCGTCGGCCCGAACAATGGCTCGGGTCGGCCGCGGACTGTCATTGACCATGAACAGCAGGGTCTGTCCGTTGTGCGTGCGGACGGTCCAGTGGATGGCGTCCGGCGCATCGAGTTCCAGCTCCGGCGTCGGCTCGACGGACAGCAGCGCCGGGATGTGCTCGGCGACCTCCTCGGCCACGGCCTTCAGGCCAGGCCATCGCTCCTCGAAGGGTGTGGTCTCATCCCGGTGCAGGTCCATCCAGGAGTAGTAGACGATGCCGTCCGCGCCCTCGCAGATGCACTGCCAGGTCATGGAGCGCACCTCCTCGTAGGTCGGCGGGCGCCCCTCACCGGTCTCGCGATAGACGTCCCAGTTGTGCACCTGCGGCACCATCCAGAACGGCCGGGAATCCGCCACCTGCCGGCGGGTCGTCTCCGCCCAGTCCCCGGCCATGGACGCCGGCCGCGTCGGGATGGGATACGGGTCCGTGCCGATGACGTCGAAGCTGCGGATATACTGGCGAACCTGGCCCACCTGATAGAGCACCACCCAGGTGGGATGATTCGGATCCTCCTCCTCGACCCACTCCTGGTGCGCGATGAGCCGGTCGAGCATGCTCAGCGGTCGCTCATCGTTGAGGTACCAGGCCAGCAGAGCCGGGTGGTCGCGATACTGCCGCACCGTCTCCCGAACCGCCGGCTCCTCATCCTCGACCGTCTGGATGAAGTCCGGCGCCCACTTCGTGCCCGCGTAGAAGTCCTTGACGGAGTAGATGCACTTGAGGCCGTAGCGGTCGATGAGGTCCATCTGCTCCTCGTTGGGCCGCCCGTAGGGCATAAGGCAGTTGAAGGGCGCCTCGGAGTAGGTCTTCAGGTCCTCCTCGGTGACGCTGCCCCAGTACATCCCCAGCGGGAAGAAGGGCTCGCCCTCTATGATCAGTCGGTTGTGCTGGTCGATATAGGACGTCGGCATCGGCTCGCTGCGCCGCATGATGTCATACTCATCGGTGGCCAGCACCCGCCCGGTGTCATCGCGCACCAGCGACACGGCAAGCGCGTACTCGCCCGGCTCCAACTCCGGCAGCGCCATGCTCACCCGATTCTCGCCCGGGGATACCGCGTCGATCGTCTCTGAGGCGAGCGGCCGATCGGCCTCCGCCGGCAGCAACGAAAGCTCCAGCGAGAGCTGCTCCACACCCACCTCCAGATCGTCAGGAATCACCTCGGCCAGGACCTGCGCGATACCGGGCCCCTCGTCGGTGACCCAGCCGCGGTAGTTGGGCTGCATCAGCACCGACTGCAGCGGGCGCTCACGCACCATGCGCACGGAGACGTCATCCCACCAGGCGGTGCCCGTCATCTCCCTGCGCACGTAGCAGACCACGCGGATCTCCGCGGCCTCAGCCGGAATGCGCCTCGAGATGCCTGTGACCTGCGTCCACTCGGTAGTGTCGCCCTTATGCCCGGCCGGGTAGCTGCCGCCCAGGTACTCCCCCTGGGCGTCGTGCCACTCCAGGCAGATGGTGGCGCCGGAGTCCTCGCCCTCGACGCCCTCCGTGCGCACCCAGGTGCTGAACTCGTAACGCCTGCCCGGCTGCAGCTCGATGGCCTGGCTGCACAGGAGGTAGCGCCCGGGATCGTCATTGACGTACTTCAGCGATCGCTCGCCGGTCCGGGCGTACTCCTCATCGGAGCTGTACACCGGCGCCGGCGCGCTCCACTGCGCGGGCCTGCCGTCCTCCACAAGTTCGAAGCCGGGATTGGCGGCCAGATTCGGCCCGCTCCCCTCGCCCCACTGTTGGGCACCAGCCTGCATCGCCGTCAGGCATACTGCCACCGCCATGACTGTCACTCGTAGCATCAGACGCACTCCTCGCTGCCATTGAGTCACGGCCTGTCTCGTATCCCCACTTACCAGTTCATCGGATAGACCTGCATTCCCTCGATGAAGAACCCCAGTGTGGTGAAAAAGCCGCCGTTGATGAGGTCGCCGACCACCAGCCCAAGGAAGAACGGGAGCGCCCGCCGATACAGCCGCGGGCCGCCGTAGCG
>JBNGDZ010000058.1:0-2131 GCA_049975765.1 Armatimonadota bacterium | reverse complement strand
GCAGCCCGCCGCCGACGAAGATCAGCCCCAGCAGGCCGGCCGGCTGCGGCGCCTGCAGGTAGCCGGCCAGGGCCTCGAAGGGCCTCTGGCCCTGCCGCAGCCGCCAGACCTCGCCCTTGGCGGTGGCGCCGAGCAGGTGCCAGACCCACAGCGCGCCCCAGAAAGCAACCGGGACGCCGACGGCCGTGGCGCCGCCCATCGCCAGCGTCATCCGCGACGTGTCGATCGACAGCTCACGCGCCAGCTTGTAGCCGTCGAGCTGGTGGGGCATGACCACGCAGCGGAGATCATATGACGAGATGTTGGCGAAGAAGGCCATGATGGTGAGGTCGCGGGGGGCGAACCTGCGCGGGCCGGCGCTCTCCACGATCAGCGAGGACGGATCGACCCTGGGGCCGAACAGCCACGCGTCGCCGGTCTCCGCCCGGATGCGCGTGGCGGCGGTGAGATAGACCAGCGACAGGCCGATGGTCAGCGCGGCCAGCCAGGTGCTCATCCCCGCCACGTGCCCGAAGCCCACCATGGCGCCGAAGCTCAGCAGCAGGCACACCACCGCCCAGCGCGGGACGCCCGAGCCCCCCTCGGCGTCGGGCGAGAAGGTCTCCCGGAGGATCATGGCGAGCTCCGCCCGACCGACCCAAATGCTCAGCACCGTGAGACCGACAAAGGCGCCAGCGCCCTGGTGCTCGGCGAAGGGGAAGCGGCTCAGGCCGCCTGTGCCCCACTCCGAGACGCCGAATGCCGCCGCCAGCACCCGCGAGAGCTTCCGCGCCAGGTGGAAGAACCAGCAGGAGAAGGTCACCTCGGCGGTCAGCAGGTAGGCGATGCCGATGACGAACGGGTAGAACGAGAGCCGCAGGCCGCCCATGGCGTTCCACGGCGGGCTGGTGAAGTGCCGCGAGAGGTTGACGTTGCGCAGCTCCACCTTGGGAATCTGCGGGTAGTTGCGGTTTAGCGTGTTGAGGCCGCCCAGCAGGAAAGGGATCGCCATGCCGATGAGCGCCACCGGGTTGCGCCAGAAAGCGCCGCTGCGCGCCGTGACCTCCAGCGGGACGTAGACGGTCGGGAAGGTCAGCCGCTCGCGGCGGATCCACTGACCGCGGACGATGGCCGAGAGGCTGAGGGTGCACAGCGCGAAGACGAAGATGAAGCCGCACCAGATGATCCCCGGCCCCATCCAGGCGTCCACCGGCAGTGGCCCACCCTCGAAGAACGGCCTGAGCTGGCGCGGGTCGCTCGGTGCGATCCACTCCGGGATGTACTCGTGGAACTGCGCCCACTCGTTCTCGGGTGTGGCGAGGTAGTAGGGAGCGGCCAGCTCCGGGACGATGAAGTGGATCGCCCCCGATGAGGCCAGCACCGAGCCGGTCGTGGCCATGACGTAGACGACGATCAGCTCGCGCTGGCTCAGGCCCCAGCGTCGGCTGAGCGCGCGCACCACGGCGCTGATCGCCAGCACCACCAGCAGCGCGCTGAAGGCGCCCACCGGCACGGAGGTGTTGGCCATGGCGGTGTGGCCGCGGCGCCCACCCAGCACCAGCTCCGCCCAGTGGATCATGGCGATGGCGGTCAGCAGCGCCAACAGCCCGGCGATGACCGCCGCGGGCGTGACGGCGGGCCTCCGCTCTGCCGGCGCCTCCACGCTGGTTGACGTGACGCCGCCCTCGAGTGCGATGGCTGGTGCCTCCGAGTGGGGATGCCTGGGACGCCGGGGCGCTTCGGCGACGCCAGGCGGGAGACCTTCACGAGAGAGAGCGAGTGCGTTCAGAAGGAAGATGCCTGCGCGGTGTTTTGCTCCATACCGACCGTCCGCAACGGCGGTGCTTCCGACTCGCTGGCGGTTCGTCGTGAGAACTGCAGGCCGGACCCCCGTCCGGGCCGCCGCTGGTTGCCTCGCTCCCCTGCCCCAACCGACGGTTCGGGCATCTCCGTCTCCCTGACTCGCTACGCTCGCACGGGGGAGAGGCGGACAACGGCCCACGGGGACGACAGACGGCCGCGCGGGCTGGGAAGCCCGCCCCTCCGTACGGCCCCACGGCTCACGGCAAACGGCCGGCGGGTCCCGCCGCTCCGCACGGCAACGCCTGCCGTTACGCGAGCGTCAGCTCGCGTGGAGGGGCCGGACCACCGT
>JBNGDZ010000057.1:1954-14769 GCA_049975765.1 Armatimonadota bacterium | reverse complement strand
GCCGTTGCCCATGTAGAGCGCCAGGATGCGGTCGCCCAGGCGGAACGGGCGCAGGTATGCGGTGGCGTTGCAGTCCCACCAGCCCTCACGCTCCGATGGCCGGATCAGCGGCTCCGGCTCCTCCACCTCAAAGTGCAGCCCGTCGTAAGAGACCGCGCTGCCCATGACCTGTCCGGCGCCCGCGGCGTTGCCGCCGTGGTAGTAGAGGTAGAGGCGCTCTGCGCCCTCGTCGATGAGCACATCCGGCGAGGAGATATGCCCCTCGACCATGGGGGCGTCAGCGAGGTCGAAGACCGGGTCCTGCACCGTCCACGGCCCCGCCGGCTCGAGCGCGGTCGCGAGGCCGATTCCGGCCCCATGGTGGCTGGCGTAGTACATGTAGAGGCGATCCAGCGGCTCGCCGACCCAGGATGGCGGCTCGACGACGGTCGGGAACATCACCGACGGCGCGCTCGCCGGCCAGCGTATCGCATCACAGTCCAGGATTGGTTCATGGAGCACGCGCCTGAACTGCGGCATTTCGGGCACGGTGGTGCCTCCTGGTCTTCCGTCGTCAGACGACGCCGCAAGCTTGCGGCCCGGCGCCTGCAGTTCGTGCCTGCCGTCAGTCCCCCGCCTTCTCCCTGAGGCGCGCCAGCGCCTGCAGGGCCTCCATGGGCGTCATGTTCTCGGGGTCGAGGGACCTCAGCTCCTCGACGATGGGGTGCGGGGCGGCCTCGAAGAGCTGAAGCTGGACCGTCGGGGCCACGCGCGCGGCCGCCTCCTGCGACGGTCCGATCTCGGTGCCGATGTCCTCGCGCTCGAGGGTGTGCAGGACCTCCTTGGCGCGCTCAACCACAGCGTCGGGGAGGCCCGCCAGGCGCGCCACCTGGATGCCGTAGGAGCGCTGGGTGCCGCCTGGCTCGATGCGCCGGAGGAAGGTGATGTGATCGCCCTCCTCCCGCACCATCACCTTCAGGTTCTGCACCTCCTCGAAGAGCGACTCCAGCTCGTTGAGGTGATGGTAGTGGGTGGCGAAGAGCGTCTTGGCACCGATCTGCTTGATCAGATACTCGGCGACAGCCCAGGCGATGGAGACGCCGTCGAAGGTGGAGGTGCCGCGGCCGATCTCGTCGAGGATCACCAGCGACCGCGCGGTGGCGTTGTTCATGATGTTGGCGGCCTCGTTCATCTCCACCATGAAGGTGGAGCGGCCGGTGGCGAGGTCGTCGGAGGCGCCCACGCGGGTGAAGATGCGATCTACGACGCCGATGCTGGCGCTGTCGGCGGGCACGAAGCTGCCCATCTGCGCCATCAGCACGATCAGCGCCACCTGCCGAAGGTACGTGGACTTGCCGGACATGTTGGGGCCGGTGACGATCTGCATCTGGTGGCTGTCGCGATCCAGACGAGCGTCATTGGGGACGAAGGGCTCCTGGTCCGGCGCGCGCTCCACCACCGGATGCCGGCCGGCGGTTATCTGAATAGCCTCGCCCGCGTCCACCTCCGGACGCACGTAGTTGTACTCGATGGCGATCTCCGCGAGGCACACCAGCACGTCGATGGCCGCCAGCGCGCGGGCGGTGGACAGCAGCGTCTCGGCGTGCTCCGCCACCTGAGCGCGCAGATCGCAGAACAGCTCGTACTCCAGCTCCTGCATCCGCTCCTCGGCGCCGAGGATTCTGGACTCCTGCTCCTTGAGCTCGGGGGTGATGTACCGCTCGGCGCTGGTGAGCGTCTGCTTGCGTTCGTAGTCCTCAGGCACCAGATGGGTGTTGGCGTTGGTGACCTCCAGGTAGTAGCCGAAGACCTTGTTGTACCCGACCTTCAGGCTCTCGATGCCCGTCCTGGACCGCTCCTGCGCCTCAAGCTCGGCGATCCAGCGCCTGCCGCCGGAGGCGATGTCGCGCAGCTCGTCGAGCTCCTCGGAGTAGCCGTCCCGGATGATGTCGCCCTCCGTGATCTGCACCGGCGGCTCGTCCTGCAGGGCGCTGTCGAGCAGCGCGGTGACGTCCTCCAGCGTGCCGATGCGCTCCCGGAGGGCCTGCAACAGCTCGGCGTCGCAGCCCTGCAGCACGCTGACGATCTCAGGCAGCCGCCGCAGGGACTCGCGCAGGGAGACCAGGTCGCGGGCGTTGGCGCGGGCAGCGGTGACGCGGCTGGTGAGGCGCTCTACGTCGTAGACGTCGCGGAGGTGCGTGGCGAGATCCTCGGCGGTGAGCCGGTCGGCCACGAGCTCATCCACCGCGTCGAGGCGCTCGTTGATGGCATCCGGATCCAGCAGCGGCTGCAGCAGCCAGTCGCGCAGCAGCCGGCCGCCCATGGCGGTGGAGGTGCGATCCATCAGCGACAGCAGCGAGCCCTCCCGCCGACTGTCGCGGATGGTGCGGGTCAGCTCCAGGTTCCGGCGCGTGGCGGCGTCGATGACCAGGAACTGCTCGGTGGAGTAGGTCGTGATTCCCGACAGATGAGGCACGCCATCGGGGTGAGCCTGCTGCAGATAGCGCAGGGCCTGGGCGGCGGCGCTGACGGCCGCCGGCATGTCCTCGCAGCCGTAGCCCCGCAGCGAGTCCACCCCAAAGTGCTCCTGGAGCTGCCGGGCCGGGGAGCTGAAGGCCCTGTTGTCCTCATCCGCGACCGTCACGGGCGCCTCCAGGCTCCGCTCAAGCAGCTCGCGAAGCGCGTCCTCGTCGGCCAGGTCCGGCTGGAGCAGAATCTCGGTGGGGGAGAGGCGGCTGGCCTCATCCACCACCGCCGCCACTGAGGCGTCGATGCCCTCCGGAGTCGTCGCCGGAAGCTCGGGTCGGTGGGGCCGGGGATTCTGCTGGGGCGCGGGCTCGGTGACCAGGAAGTCGCCGGTCGAGACATCCACCGCGGCCAGCCCGTAGCGGTCGCCGGTTCGCGCGATGGAGAGCAGGAAGTTGTGGTCGCGTGTCTCGAGCAGCTCGTCCTCCACCAGCGTGCCGGCGGTCACCACCCGCGTGACCTCCCGGCGCACCAGGCCCTTGGCCTTGCTGGCGTCCTCCACCTGATCGCAGATCGCGGCCCGGTAGCCCCTGCGGATGAGCTCGGCCAGGTATTTCTGGGCGGCGTGGTAGGGCACACCACACATGGGCAGCTGGATGCCCTCACCGGCGCGGCGCTTGGTCAGCGTCAGCTCCAGCTCGCGGGCGGCGACCTCTGCGTCGTCGCCGAAGAGCTCGTAGAAGTCCCCCATGCGGAAGAGCAGCAGGACATCGGGGTATCGCTGCTTGGCCTCATGCCACTGCTTGAATACGGGGGTGAAGCTGCTGGGATCCGGCACGTCGCTCCTCCTGCAATGCGCTCGGGCGTCGGTCAAGGTGCAGTCGATTCTTGTACAGTTTTGGGCTTTATATCTGCACAGCCCTGTGCGTCTATCTGCCTGCCCATCCAGCCCCACAGGAAGGCCTTCTCCGCCCGGACGGGGACGATGCGCCCGATGAGCTTTTTCCCGCCGGGGAAGATCATCAGCTTGTGCTGCCGCGTGCGGCCCCGGACATGGCCCTCCGACTTCGGGTCAGGCCCCTCCACCAGGACCTGGTAGAGCTCGCCGACCAGCCCCCGGTTGATGTCGCGGGCGATCTCGTTCTGCAGCGCAACAAGCTCCTCCAGCCTGCGCTGCTTCTCCTCCTCGGGGACCTTGGGCTCCATCCGCTCGGCGCGGGTTCGGGGGCGGTCGTTGTACTTGAACATGAAGGCCTGGTCGAAGCGGATCTCCTGGAAGGCCCGTAGCGTTGCCGCGAAGTCTGTGCGGGCTTCGCCCGGAAAACCTACCATGACGTCAGTGGTAACCGCAAGATCGGGGACAGCCTCGCGAGCGGCCTCGATCAGCGTCCGGAAGCGCTCGTAGCTGTAGCCGCGCCCCATCGCCTCCAGCACCCGGTCAGAGCCCGCCTGGATCGGCAGGTGCAGGTGCTCGCAGACGGCCGGGAGATCGGCCATGGCGTCGATAAGTCGCCGCGTCATGTCCTTGGGGTGCGAGGTGGTGAAGCGCAGGCGGTCGAGGCCCTCCACCGCGTCCACGCGGCATAGCAGCTCCGGGAAGTCGATCTCGCCGGACAGGTCGCGGCCATAGGAGTTGACGTTCTGGCCCAGGAGAGTGACATCCCGGGCCCCGCTCGCGACCGCGCGCTCCACCTCCGCGAGGACGTCCTTCGGCAGCCGGCTCTGCTCCCGCCCCCGCGCGAAGGGCACGATGCAGTAGGCGCAGAAGTTGTCGCAGCCGTAGATGACGTTGACGAAGGCCGTCAGCTCCGAGGCCCGTCGAACCGGGAGGCCCTCGGCGACGGGGCGGTCGCCGCCGATGGCGAGCGTGCAGCCGCGTTGACCGCGGCCTGCCAGTGCCTCCTCCAGCATGTCGTAACAGCGGGGGCCGACCACGATGTCGGCGCCGCGCTCCCGCAGCTCATCGGCGGCGATCTGCGCCACGCAGCCGGCGACCACGATGACCAGGTCCGGGTTGTCGCGCCGGAGCTTTCTCAGCTCCCCCAGGCGGCTGTAGACCCTTTCCTGGGGCTTCTCGCGCACGGCGCAGGTGTTGAGTATGGCGACATCGGCCTCGGCGGGGTCATGGCACCGTGCCATGCCGAGCCGCTCGCAGATCCCCGTGATAGTCTCCGAGTCCCGTTCGTTCATCTGACAGCCGCTGGTGTCGATCCAGTAGTGTCGGGGCATGGGTGAAGTATAGCAGCAGTCGCGATCGACGACAAAGGCCGCGTAACGCAGGGAGGTATCTCATTCTGGGAAGCCGGCGCCCTCGCCGGCTTGTGGCGCGCAGCGCCGCTGATACCTGTGGCCAGCGGGCCGAACGGCAGGGGGGTGGAGGGTGCCCGCCTCCCGGATTCGAAGAGGTTTGAAGGAGGCCGTCATCTCCAGGCAGAGCCGTGATGCAGCGTGGCAGCCGGTGGCTCCCACCCCAACGCCGCGGGGAGACCGACATGGCCCGTGGGGCGGGCTTCCCGCCTGCCGTGTCCGGAACGCGCGCGAGGGTGTGGGGCCTCATGCCTCCGGAGGGCCTTGCCGGCCAGCGGCGAGCGGACGGCAGACAGCGCACGCACAGGAGTGTGCGTACCGCGGAGCCGCCGGAGGGAGCGACGGCGCGTGCGGCGAAGTAGTGCCGACAGCATTCCTACACTGTCGAAAGCGGTGAGATCCGAATGAGGAAGTACGCGGAGGGCAACCTGCATTACGGCGTGATCGGCGCCGGGATCCAGGGCGAGAAGCACATTCAGGTGATCGACCTGATGCCCAACACCACGCTGGTGGGGGTCTGTGACGCGCAGCAGGAGCGGGCGCGGTCGGCGGCGCTCAAGCACGGCGCCCAGCACGCGGTGAGTGACTGGGAGCAGCTGCTGGCCATCGACGAGATCGAGGCGGTGAGCATCGCGCTGCCCGACCACCTGCATCGCGAGGTCGCCGTGGCCGCGCTTGAGGCCGGCAAGCATGTGCTGCTGGAGAAGCCCATGGCGACGACGGTGGAGGATGCCGAGGCCATTGTCGAAGCGCAGCGGGCGTCCGGCACGAAGCTGATGATCAACTGGAGCAACCGGTGGATGGTCGCATTCGCCAGGACCAAGGAGAAGCTGGAGGCTGGAGAGCTGGGTGACCCGCTCTACTGCTACGCGCGGCTCAACAACACGCTCTACGTGCCGACGCAGATGCTCTCGTGGTCGGCGGACACACGGCTGCCGTTCTGGCTGATCTGCCACCGCTACGACATCGCTCGCTGGTACTTCGGCTCGGAGGCGAGGAAGGTCACGGCGGTGTCGCGCTCGGTAGTGCTCAAGGAGATGGGCATCGACACTCCCGACTTCTACCAGGCCACGGTGGAGTTCGAGGACGGGCAGGTGGGCAACTTCGAGTCCTGCTGGATCCTGCCTGAGAGTATGCCCTACATGGTGGATAGCAAGTTCCAGCTCATCTGCACGAAGGGCTACGTCAACGTCGATCCCACGCCGCCGGTGCACCAGCTTGCCACCGAGGAGGAGTACTCCCACGAGGGCTTCTTGTTCGGCAACGTCATGGGCGAGCCGGTGGGCTTCGTTCGCAACGCCATCGAGCACTTTGTCAACTCGGTGCTCACCGACAGCGAGCCGATGATCACCGGGGAGGACGGGCTGCAGATCACCCGCGCGCTGGCGGCGATGGTGGAGTCGGCGGAGACCGGGGAGGCGGTGTATCTGTGAGGCGGTGGGTGGCTCCGGCGCTGGCGCTGCTGGCGGCGCTCACGCTGGCAGTTGGCTGTGCGCGCGACAGACAGGGCGAGCAGCCGCCTGAGGTGCCGCCTGCTCAGGAGCAGCCTGACATCCCCGCGGGCGAGGAGCTGTCCGACGAGCGGGCGGCGGGAATCGTCGCGCAGGCCGCGGGCATCGCGCCCGATAAGGTGACTGTCCTGTCGCGAGAGGTGGAGGAGGGGCTGGCCACCATCGTGGCTGATGTGCCGGCTCACGAGAAGCTGCTGCCGCGCAGTGGTGGTGATGGGGAGGAGGACGAGAGCCGGCCGCGGAGAGAGGCCGTGGAGCTCAGGTGGGACCTGCAGGACGATCGGCCCACGGACATCCTGTGGACGGAGCGGTTGCAGTTCGCGGATGAGGAGCCCGTTGGCCCTCAGGAGGCGGAGGAGACCGCGCGGGAGCTGATGGAGCGGTGGTTCCCGGAGGTCCCCGTGACGATGACCATGCAGCCGCCGCATCGGCTCAACCGGCCGGTCTACGTGGTGCTCTGGCGCGGCGAGGACGATGGCGTGCTGACCGGGGACCGGGTGGTCGTGCAGGTCTCGGCGGTGACCGGCTTGCCCATCGCCTACAGCCAGCAGGTGGCGCGGCAGCGGCCCTCGGCGGACGAGATACAGGTCAGCCGCGAGCAGGCGATCGAGGCCGCGCGCGAGGCGCTGGCGGGGGTGGGCGTCGAGGACGCCGCGGAGATGAGTCTGGAGGCGGAGCTGATCCTGAGCTCGCCCGGGCATCCCGAAGGCGGGCCGGCGTGGACGGTGGGGCAGGCCGGTCCGAGAGGCGGCGCTGTCGTGATCGTGGACGCCATGAGTGCGGAGGTGCTTGAGACCGCAACGGCTGCGGAGGAGGCGTCTGAGCCCTGAGGATGCTGCCGGTGACGGCGGCGAACGGAGATGAGGCAGTGGAGGACCTGCTGAGGCGGATGCTGGACGAGTTTCTCATGACGCACTCCCCGCCCGGCCAGGAGGAGGAGATGGCCGAGGCGGTGCGGCCCTACCTGCAGCGGTACTGCGACGAGGTGACGGCCGATCCCCACGACAACCTGATCGGCCTGATCCGTGGGGAGAGCGCCGAGGGCGCCATCGCCGTGGTGGCGCACAAGGACGAGATCGGCTGCATGGTGGAGCGCATCGAAGATGACGGGCGCGTCAGGCTCGAGGGCCTGCCCGGCATCCAGGCCTGGCGCTACGGCGAGGGCCCCTTCGATCTGCTGGGCGAGGAGACGGTAACGGGAGTGCTGTCGGTGGGCAGCACGCACGTGTCGGACCGCTCCGCCGACATCCACGCGGCCAAGACCGACACGCCCATGAACTGGGAGATCTCTCGCGTGGTGACCGGACTGACGCGCGAGGAACTTCTGGAGCGCGGTGTGAACATCGGCACCATGGCCTGCGTGTGCCGCTCGCGCAAGCATCCACTGTACATGGGCGAGCGTGTGTGCGGCTACGGCCTGGACGACAAGGGCGCGGTGGCGGCGTCGCTGCTCGCGGCGAAGATCGTGACACAGTCCGGGCCGCCGCCGGCGGACTGCTACGTCGCCATTACCAGCGCCGAGGAGGGCGGCTGCTCGGGCGGGCGCTACATCGCGCATTCGCTGCCGATCACGACCATGATCGCGGTGGAGATCGCGCCTGTCGCGCCGGAGTACCCGGTGGAGATGAGCCCGGCGCCGGTGGTCTCGTTCAAGGACCGCTTCATCTACACCAGGCGTGTGGCTCAGCGGCTGTGCGCGCTGGGCGATGAGTTGGGGTTCGGGCACCAGCGGGCGCTGTTTCGCACGATGGCCACCGACGCCAGCGAGGCCTATCGCAGCGGCTCGGTGGCGCGGGCGGGGTGTGTGGGCTTCCCGTGCGAGAACACGCACGGCTACGAGATGGCGCACCTTGGGTCCATCATCAACTGCGGGCGACTGCTGGCGGCGTACATGCGGGATCCGGCCCTGTGATTGCCTGGGCTGGCACGGACTAACGAGGCGCCAAGAAGATGCGCCCGGCCGCCGGCGGCGCAGGCGGCCGACCAATGCTGTGAGGGAGAGACGATGAGCGAGAGGCCAGGCGCGGCGGTCATCGGGCTGGGCATGATGGGCGAGCGACACGCCCGGATCTGGGCGGAGCTGCCCACGACCCGGCTGGCAAGCGTGTACGACATCGTGGATGAGCGGACTACGGACGTTGCCGGAGAGCTCGGCTGCGCGGCGGCCAGCTCCCTGACGGAGGCCATCGAGGCGGACGGTGTTGAGATCGTCAGCGTGTGCACTGACGATCAGTCGCATCGTGAGGCCTGCGTGGCGGCGGCCGAGGCCGGCAGGCACGTGCTGGTGGAGAAGCCGCTGGCAACCACGCTGGAGGACTGTGACGCCATCATCGGGGCGTGTGAGGCCGCCGGCGTGAAGCTGATGACGGGGCACATCTGCCGCTTCGACGCCCGCTACGTGCGATGCCGGGATGCGGTGGCGGCGGGGCAGGTCGGCGACGTGGTGCAGGTCTTCGCGCGGCGCAACAACATCGTGCCCTCCGGTCGGCGCATCGGCCCCCGCACCTCGGTGGCGTTCTTTCTGGGCGTGCATGACATCGATCTGATCCAGTGGGTGACCGGCTCGCGCATCACGCGCGTCTACGCCGAGAGCACCAGCAAGGTGCTGGCCGACATCCCCGCCGACGACAGCATCATGACCTTGCTGCGGCTGGACAGCGGCGCGGTAGGGGCGCTGGAGACCTGCTGGGTGATCCCGGAGGGCTCGCCGAACAGCCTCGACGCGCGGCTGGAGGTCGTGGGGACGCGCGGGCGGGTGGCGGCGCGTGTGGGAGGAGAGGGATACGAGGAGCAGTCCACCGAGCGCGCCGACCGGCCTGGGATCACCTACTGGACGGAGATGCACGGACGGGCTTACGGGGGCTTGCGCACGCAACTGGAGCACTTCGCGGAGTGTGTGCTGCAGGACCGCCAGCCGGCCATCTCACCCCAGGACGCGCGTCAGGCGGTGGCCGTCGCGGCGGCGATCCACGAGTCGCTGGAGAGCGGCGCGCCGGTTGAGGTGGGAACATGACGGGCGCGAGAGCGGTCAGAGGTTGAGGTGATGCCGGTGACCCGACGGCGGCTGCTGAAGCTCATCGGCGCGACAGGCCTGGTGCTGTGCGCCTGCGTGTCTGCGCCGGCGCAGGACGAGCGGCTCGTGTCGCTGCAGCTGCGGGCCGACGGGCCGGGCTACCAGCTCGGGACCTGGCTGCAGGGGCAGCTTTCGGACGAGGGGATGCGCGTGCGCTGGCCGGACCTGGACGAGGAGAGCGAGCCGGCCGATACGCCGCACTGTGTGGTGACCTGGTCGGAGCCGGGGCGCCCCGAGAGCGAGGTGCGGCAGCTTCGCCGCCTGCTCCGACAGGGGCGCGGCATCGTCTACGTCATCGGCTCCGGCGAGCGGCACCTCCGCAGCGCCCGATCCTTCTGGGGGCCTACGGACGTCACCGTCGAGGACCTCGACGGTGGCGCCGGCAGCGCCCGGTGGGTGGAGCATCCGCTCACGGACAGCATGGCGGACATAGGGGCGGTGGCGCCTGACACCGCTGTCTCCGGCGTCGGCGGCAGCCCGCTGGTGAGGGCCGGCGGCAGGACCATCGCTATCGCCTTCGACTGGGGGCCGCTGGGTCGGGCGGTGATCCTGGACTCATCGATCATCTTCGATCCGCTGCACACCGACAGCCCCAGGCCGGCCGTCCGCGAGTTCCTCCTGCGGGCCGTCCGGTGGGCCTCAGAGGCGGCGACGGCGGCGGAACTGCCTGTGCCTCCGCCCACGGACGAGGAGACGCCCAGTGCGCCGATCTGGGGTGAGCTGCCGGAGCCTCAGGGCGTCGGCAGGCCCGAGTACATGAGGGCGGTCGTCGATCTGCCCACCGAGGCGGACGGCTGGCCGCGGCTCCGGGAGACGATCCTGGAGGCGCTGGAGCGCGAGCACCTCGAGATCGACGAGCCGCGCGCCCGCGAGGGCGAGCCGCTGATCGCGCCCGACGATCTGGAGCGCGCCGGGATGCTGGTGGTGGGCTCGGGTCGGGAGGAGGTACATTACACGGAGCCGCTGACGGTGGCGCGGTTCTTTGACACCGGTGGGCGGTTGCTGTTCGTCGGCCACGCCCGCGGGCCCCGGCAGAAGCGGATGATCGGCTTCAACCAGCTCCTCAGCCAGCTCTGCATTGCGGCATCTCTGGGACGCCCGCATGGGGAGGCGGAGCTGCAGGAGCACCCCATCACCGGAGGCCTGGAGCTGCCCGAGAGGCCGGTGGTGCGGGGCGGGCTGCAGATATGGACGCCGCTGGTGCAGCCACTCGTGACCGTTCGCGGACGGCCCGCGGCCGGGGCATGGCAGCGTGGCGACGGCCGCCTCGTGATCATCGACGGCGAGCTGTTGCTCCCCGCGCCGCGCCGGGACGAGCCCTACCCGGCCTTCTCCACGCTGCTGGACCGGGCCATCGACTGGCTGGTGGGCGAGCGGTGAGTTGAAGCTGCCGGTGGGGACGGGCGAGCGGACTCAGAGGGGACGACCTCGGGGGGCGACCCACGGGATACCGACCTGTCCACGAGGCGGGATGACCTATGGTGTATGACTTCCACACCCATACCACTCTCAGCGACGGCGTGCTGCTGCCGATGGAGCTGATCCGGCGGTGCATCGTGCGCGGGTACTCGGCGCTGGGGATCACGGACCATACCTCCGCCAGCACGCTGGGCCGGGTGATCCGCGAGGTGCGGCGCGACTGTGATCTTGCCCACAAGCACTGGGGCTTCTCCGCGTTCCCGGGCGTCGAGCTGACGCACGTTCCGGCGGCCTCTATCGGGGACCTGGCGGCCGACGCTTTGCGCACGGGCGCGGCCCTCGTTGTCGTTCACGGCCAGTCGCCGGTGGAGCCTGTGGAGCCGGGGACGAACCTGGCGGTGGTCTCCTGCGCGGACGTGGACATCCTTGCGCACCCCGGGGACCTGACTGAGGAGGAGGCGCGGCTGGCGGCCGAGAACGGCGTCTTCCTGGAGCTGAGCGCCAGACAGGGTCACTCGCTGGGCAACGGTCGCGTCGCGCGGGTGGCGATGGAGGCCGGGGCGAAGCTGCTGGTCAACTCCGACGCCCATGGGCCCGACGACCTGCTGACGGAGGAGAGGGCCCGCAGCGTGGCGCGGCTGGCGGGTCTGACGGAGGTCCAGGTGCAGCGGACGCTGGTGGACAACGCGCAGGAGCTGGTGGAGCGCATCAGAGAGCGGATGGGGTGAGGGAGGCAGGAATGAGCAGGGCGCGGCGGTGGATGGGCGCGTGCGTGACGGCGGTGCTGCTGGCCGCCGCGGTGCCGATCGGCGGCTGTGCGCGTGGGGGGGAGCAGGAGCCGGTGGTGCCCGAGACGGTGCTGGACATCGAGGTGACCTGCGCCGCCTCCGTCGCGGACGCCTTCTACTACTATATAGCGCTGGACGCCGACGGGGACTTCGGCGCCGACGGGCCGCTGCCGGTGGCCGCCGGCCCCAACTGGGGTAATGGCTGGGGGACCGGCTCGCTCACGCACTACGTCGAGTACCACCAGGGGCGCTACGAGCTGTTCCGGGCGACGCTGCAGCCGGACCTGATCGCGGCCGGGGGCGGTATCGTGGGCGTCGCGGGGACCCCCGACGCGAGCGACGCCGGCGTCCACGAGATCACCATTGACTCCCTGTCGTTCGGCCAGGCGACGGTCACGGGCGATGGCCGCATCGCCTCGGTCAGAAACGGGAGCCTCCAGGCCGCCGGAACGTTGCGCCTGGAGACGGACGCGGCGGGCCGGGTAGTGGCGGATTCAGTCGCCTGGACGCCCTCTGATGCCGGCGGCCGGGCGCTCACCAGCCAGGAGCAGGCGGCGATCGACGCTCTGAACGCCGGCGGCGTGCAGCTCGCCGCGGACTCGCTCTCGGAGATAGGACTGGCTCTGACGCTCAACACCGGCGGCGACCTGTCGGGGACGCAGACGATCGCGGTGCAGCGTACCACGGCTCAGGTGACCGACGTTTTCACCCCCGAAGGCCTCGGCGCGGGGCGGACCTCGCACTCCACGCTCCCGGCCAACAACGATGATCCGCTGGCCGCGGGCCCGATTCCGGGGATGACCATAAGAACCCAGGACCTTGTGGTCGGTGAGTCCGCGCGCATTCGGCTCCTGCCCGACGCCGTGGGCGAGAGCCTGGGCTTCCCCTATGCCTCGACGCTCCCACAGGGGGGCCGGAGCCTCCGCGTGACGCTGGACCTGGCTCAGCTCGGCGAGGACGTGGACGACGTGAGCATCAACTTCATCTCCACTACGGAGCTGATCTTCGATCCCACGGTGGTGAGCCCGGACGAGAACACCTACGACGGGCTGGGGCGCCTGGGGAATGACTTCTTCACCATCCTCACCAGTGAGGTGCAGACGATCAGCGACGGCGAGGGACTGGTCGAGGAGGAAGCCGGCGATCCCACGCTCGCGGGCCCTCATCCCCAGGAGGCTCGCAACGCAGTGGACCTTGTGGACTGGCGGGTGACGGTGCGGCGGCTGCGGTGACGGCGCTCCCCGGCCGTGCCCCAACCGCCGGGTCTGGGCA
>JBNGDZ010000057.1:0-1854 GCA_049975765.1 Armatimonadota bacterium | reverse complement strand
GGGCAGGCCGCCCTCAGGTGCGCGGCTCTCCGGCCCCCTGGTCGCCACCCCACTGCGGCGGCGAGAGAGCGAGGACAGAGGACCATGAGCATTCGTTCCCCCGCCCTCCTGCGTCACGGCCGTAGCTTCACGAGATGTCGATGCAGGCCACGTAGACACCCGCGCGGTCAGCGGTGCCTGAGTAGTAGCTCAGGAGCAGCTCATCGCCGCCCAGGTAGTGCGCGCCGGCGTAGGAGTTGTCGCCCCGGCGCTCCGGAGCCCAGTACGGCGCGGGCAGCACCAGCAGCTCCTCGAGCTGGAAGTCATCGGTGACCCGGTACAGTCGGGTGTCGCGCAGCGTGCCCTCCTCCGCGGTCTCCATGTACCTGCCGCAGACGTAGAGCGTCCCCTCCGCCTGCGTGAGCATCGGGCCGCGGACGTCCAGGGGCTGATCGTGGTGCTGCCACTCTGTATAAGGAGGCGCGGCGGTCTTGAAGGGTGTGCCGGCGCCGCCCGCCTGCTCGCGACGCACGAAGGCCACCAGCGTGCCATCGTCCAGGAACTCGATGTCCGTCTCGTTGGCCCGCTCGCCCTCATGGATCACTGAGACGAGCTCCCACCGCTGCATATCCGTCGAGCGCCACAGGGAGACGTGCTCCTGCCGGCCGGGCGCGGGATTCGAGCAGTGGTTGGCGACCCACATGGCCCCACCGTGCCGGCGCGGGCGCCAGAAGCGGTGGTCGATCGGCTCCAGGATGGTTCCCGGCGACCAGTGCTGCCCATCGGCGCTGCTCCACGCCACGCTCTGGAAGCGGAACGGTCTGGCGCCGCGCGTCATCTCCTCCGGGAAGTTCGGTGTGCGGGTGGGGCCCAGCACCCAGAGCCTGCCCTCCCACTCCGCCAGCTTCGGATCGCGATCGTCCAGAACCGTGGAGAGCAGCGCCACCTCCTCCCAGGTCTTCAGGTCGGCCGAGGCCATGACGCGGATCTGCCCGTCGAGACTCCCGTGGGCGGTGCCGCTGCGGAAGCAAACGTAGTACCTGCCCCGGAACAGCCTGATGTCCGTGAATGCGTTGTGCCTGCCGTCCTCGTAGACCTCGCGCAGCCAGTTGATGCGATCGCTCACATCTGACCCTCCCTCATCCGATTGCGTTGAGTCGCCTATGCTTCCCGGGCGCGACCGCACGGCATCGACAACGCCCTGCCCTGCTTCTATGTGGGCCGGCGCCGACCCTGCATGAAGGGGCAACCCCGTGACACGGCGAACGGGTGGCGCCAGGTGCTACCATACGTCAGCGGAGGCACGGCCATGTCCGTTACCGTCGCAATCGTCGGCTGCGGCCACATCGCGAGGCGTCATATCCACAGCTACCGGCTTGTGGACGATGCCGAGTTCGTGGGGATGTGCGACCTGGTGTCTGAGAAGGCTGATGCGTACGCCGAGGAGTTCGGGGGGCGAGCCTACACCGACGTCGTCAATATGCTCGAGAGCGAGGCGCCTGACATCGTGGACGTGTGCACGCGCGAGCAGGACCGCGATGTGCCCGTCATCCAGGCTGTCGAGCGAGGCTTCACGTGCATTGCGGAGAAGCCGCTCTACTCGGCGCAGCATCAGTTCAACGTGCAGGCGGGCGACGTTGAGGTGGGGCGGAGGATGGTGGAGGCGGCACAGGCCGGCGGGGCGGAGCTGTTCGTGGCGTATAACTACAGGTTCGGCAAGTATGCCCGGCGCCTCAAGAAGATGATCGACGGCGAGGAGCTGGGGGCGCTGCAGTACGTGCACGCCTCCACGCGCCTGGCCTGCTGGTCGCACGTCATCGATCTGATCCGCTGGTTCTGCGGGGACATTGAGGCAGTGGCGGCGGCGATGTCGGG
>JBNGDZ010000056.1:0-14833 GCA_049975765.1 Armatimonadota bacterium | reverse complement strand
GGATGCGGTAGCGCTCCCCGCCCTTGTCCACGATGCACTGCGGCCCGCCGGTGTCGGGCTCATCGAGCATCAGCCATACGTCCACCGTCACGGCGTCCGTCATGCGCAGCGACGGGTCGTCGGGCGCACGCACGTAGTCGTCCACGCCGTCGAAGACCAGCGCTTGATGCCCGGGCGCCTCAGCGCGCGGAAGGTCGTCGTGGCCGACCGCGTGATGCCGGCCGGCGGCCACGTCCCGGTACAGCCTGCGGAAGTCGCCGTTGAACGTCCACGCGGCCACCGGGGTGTTGTCGGCGGCACGTGTGGGGACGGGCAGCATCAGGGCCATGGACAGCGCCAGTAGACTGAAATGCCGCGCGCGCATGATCGCCCCTCTTCCTGGCTCAGCGCCGCTCGGGTGCATGGTGACGGCCTCCTTCCGCGGACGTCGCCGCTTTCCTTCGATGGAGGTCATACTCGCGGCCCCGGACGCCCTGAGCGCGGCCCATCCGTGCAGGATTCGCCGCGCCCTCGCAGGAAGGAGCGCCCGTTCAGCAGCAACAATCGGGCGTACCGGAGGTCTGAGAGAGGCATGATGAAGCTCGGGATCACCGCGGCGGTCACCTTCGAGGGCTCGCGAGGCTGCCATCACGGCAACGCCTTCAGCTCCATGTTCAACGGCTGGGACAGGGCCAGGGCCGAGGAGCTCGACTTCCCGACCGGTGGAGCGACCGACGCCCGGCTGGAGGGCGCCAGGGTGGTGAAGATCTACGACGAGGACCGCGAGGGGGCGGAGATGATGGCGCAGATCTACGGCATCGAGGAGGTCTGCGATAGCCCCGAGGAGCTGGCGGAGGGCACTGACGCGGTCATCGTCGCGGATAACGGGACGTACTCCAAGTCCCGCCTGGCGGTGCCGGCGCTGGAGCGGGGCCTGCCCTGCTTTATCGACAAGCCCCTCGCGGAGACCGCCGAGGATGCCCGGGAGATCGTGGACCTCGCCGAGGCCAATGACGCTCCGCTGATGTCCTGCTCGAGCTTCCGGTGGTGTGACGGAGCGCGGGAGATGCGCGAGGCCCTGGCGGAGATCGGGCAGGTCGAGCTGCTGGCGGGGATCAGCGGCCAGGGGCGGTTCCACATCTACGCCATCCACCCCACGGAGTTCGTCTACGGCATCCTCGGTCCGGGCACGGAGTCGGTCATCAACGTGGGAACGACGGATCGGGACATCGTGCGCCTGCGACGCCGGGACGGGTCCCACGTGGTGTTGAACATGTACTGGCGGGAGGTCATCGCCGGCGGGCAGATGTTCACCATCTGCGGCAGCGGCGGCTGGCACACCGTGGACCAGCTCGGGGGCCTCTATCACCCCATGATGGAGGCCTTCCTGACCATGTGCGAGACGGGGCAGATGCCCATCTCCGGCGACGAGATGGTGGAAGTCATCGCCGTGGTGGACGCCGCCCGTCGCTCCCGCGAGCGGGGCGGGGCGGAGATCCACATCGGCTGAGGCCCGGCTCCATCGTCCTGCCTGGGTGCGGGCCGCTCGGGCCAACCAGCGTCCCTGGACCACGAGACCGGGCCGTGGCGGCGTCGCCCGGCGCCAACTGCTGCCGTTACGCGAGCGGAAGCTCGCGTGGAGAGGCCGGACCACGGTCCGGCCTGCTGTCTCCGCGAGGTGCAAGCACACGGCCAACGACGTGAACGGCGGCCGGCGTCGGCACACCGGCCCTGCGTAGGGCGTGACGGTACGACTCACGACAAACGGCCGGCGGGTCTGAAGCCCCGCCGCTCCGGACGGCGTTGTCGGCGGGGCGTCTCTCGGGAGCAGGGACAGATCGGTGCCACCGGGCGCACATCTCCTTACTCTTGGGGCGCGGGCGCCGGCCTCCCGGAGTCAGGTGAGCCGGCGGGGCGTCGGCTCAGGTCACGGCCACGACGATCTGCTCCACGGCGCAATAGAGGCCGTCCTCCAGGGGCCTGCGGGCGACGATCAGCAGGACGGCCACCACCGCAACGCCCACCACCGCTGCCAGCAGCATTGCCGTCCGCCCTCTGCGACCCGCTGGTGAGAGCGGCTGTTCCTCTATGGCCTCCAACCGCCTGCGCCGGGCCGCCGGCAGCGCCGGCTCCGGGATCAGCAACTCGGCAAGGGAGGGCTGTCGAGGGCCGCGGTCGGCCGCCGCCTCCATGGCGGCGAGCGCACCGGCCAGCTCCTCCGGCTGGGTGCCCATGGCCACCGCGGCGTCGTCCGCAGCCTCCTCCAGCGCCGAGCGCAGCCGGCGGCGGTAGTACCACACGGTGGGCATGATGACAAGGAGCGTGGTGGCGGCGTCGGCGAGCAGGCGGGCGAGGTTGTCGCGACGGCGCAGGTGGGCACGCTCGTGCGCCAGCACGGCCCGCAACTCCCGGCATGAGAGCCTGGCGCGCAGCGACGTGGACAGCACCGTGACGGGGCGGAGCAGCCCGGCGGTGAAGCAGACCGGACGTCCGATCTCCACGAGCAGAGGTGTCTGCCCGTCGCCGTCGAGCGCAACGCCGCTAGCGAGCATCATCCGGCGCAGCAGGTGCGCGCTGAAGGTGGTCCCCAGCATGCGGGCCACGGCCGCGACCGTCAGCAGCAGAGATAGCCATGCGAAGGCCTGGACCGCGACGGCGCCGCCAGGCGCGGTGACGAGGGGCACGAGGCACAGGTGCGGTCGGAAGCCGCCCAGATGTGGTGAGGCGCCGGGGCCCTGCGCGTACAGACCCAGCGCCCAGCCCGTGACCAGCACACCGAGAAGCGGGGGTACGCACAGCGCCGCCAGCCAGACTCGCGCCCGGCCGGCGGCGTTGCTCTCCCCGGCGGTCTCGGCCAGTGCCGCGGCCGGAATGGCCATCAGCAGGCTCACCGAGGCCGCTGTGATCACCGTGGTGCTGGCGGCCGCCAGCAGCAGGGCCATCAGCTCTGTGATGCACCCCTCCGGCGGCGGTGCTCGTCGATCATCTCCGCGAGCGCCTCCAGCCGCGAGGGATCCTCATCGCCGACCGCCTCGACGAAGTATGAGATGGCGGGCTCGGCGAAGCTCGACAGCAGGCCGTCGATGACGCGCCGCGTCACGCTCTGGCCCAGCTCGCTGCGGCTCAGGGTCGGCCAGTAGAAGTACGCGCGCCCGCGCTGCTCGCGCTCCAGCAGCCCCTTGTCGTAGAGGCGGCTCATGGTGGTCATGATGGTGGTGTAGGCGGCCTCCTTGCCCTGCTCCTCCAGACTCGCGCGCACGTCCTCCACGCATACGGGGTCCGAGGCGCTCCAGATGGCCTCCATCACCTGGGCCTCCAGCTCCCCGAGGGCCTGCTCCAGCCCGCGCTTGTCGAGCTTGAAGATGGAGAGGTCGGGCTCAGTCGGCTTCTTCACATTGCTGTCAGGTTGGCTCATGGGTGTATGCACCCCGCCATTCCAGGGGCAAGCGGATGGTCGCGTTTGTTACTATCTATTATAGTAGACGATGCGGCCCGTGTCCAGTTCTTCGGACAATCATATTCTGCACGAGAGGCCCGGTCGCGACGGGCGGATTCGCCTACACAACTCCATGCTCCCGGCTCTTCTCATAGCCTGGATTGCCCTCGGGGCTGGAGCAGATGCTCCACTCGTGCGCGGTGACCACCCCGTCGCCGTAGCCGCAGATGTCGCGGGTGGAAGGGATGCGCTCGAACATCAGCGCCAGCATCTCGCGCGCCGGCAGCGTGGCGCCGGGCATCAGCCCCATGCGCTGGAGGCAGTCGAGGTCCTTCTTGTAGTCGCGGATGAGGCCGCCGCCGTGGACGCAGCGGCCGGTGTCGGGGTCATAGCCGTCGCAGCAGTCGCAGGCCTCGCAGCAGCCCTCCACGAGTGTGATGGGCACCTCCGGGTCGCTCTGGATGCGCTCGAGGATCTCGGCGAGGGTGTCGTTGGGGCGCGGGCCGGTCGCCTCGCCGCCCGCCCACCAGCAGCACATGCACATGAGGTGGTGGGGGCGGATGAAGATGCGCTCGCCCTCCGCGATGGCCCGCTCATTCGACTCGCGATACTCGGCGCGCTCCTGGTCGCTGCGCAGATACACCATCGCGTCCCAGCCCTGCTCGCGCACGCTCTCGTAGGCGCCGCTTGTTGCCAGCGCGCAGCCCGCCCAGCCCGCGGTGTCATGAGCGCAGATGCCCCGGGGCGTCTCGATGCGCTGAAAGAGCAGCTCGAAGAGGTAGCGGGCGCGGCGCGTATCGCCCGGGCACAGCCCCAGCCGCTGCAGCACGTCCAGGTCGCGCTTGCGGTTGAGCACGTCCTCGGGCTCGCTGCGGGCGAACTGACCCTCGGGCAGCCACGTATAGTGCGGCAGCTCGTCGGCGTCTGAGGTCAGCCTGATGGCGACGGTGGGGTCTGAGCCGATCCTCTCCAGGATGGCGTCGGCCTCTGTCCGGCCGATCAGAGGACATTCCGCGCCGCCCTTCCGACAGACCAGGCCCAGGAGCTGTCGGGTCTGGATCTCGATCTGCGGGCTGCACAGGCCGTCATGAACCGCCGGGGCATACGCCATGACCGGATCCCTCCGCATCGTGTTCCGCGCCGGCAGCCAGTTCCACAGGCGCAGCCTCACGTCCTCTTTGGCACCTGTCTTAGAGTCCCCGCCGCATCTGAGGATCAACGCAAAGCGCTCAGAACTCCCCCGGATAGCGCTTCAGCACCCGGGGCCAGGCGGCGTCGGCGTCATCACCGAAGGCCAGGTACAGACGCGTAGTGAAATGCTCCCCGGGCGCCAGCTCAAGCTCATGGAAGAGGTTGCTGACACCGTCACGTGGCGCCGGGACAGTCCAGAGCGCAGGATCGGCGCCGACTGCGACGAAGCGCCCCTCGTCGCGCAGCAGCAGGATGTTGGCGTCGAGCACCTCCGCACGGTCATCGCGCCACGGCTCGCGGCCATGGGCCTCCAAGAAGCCGGGAATGCCCACGCCGTTCCAGACCCACAGCCGGCCCTCACGGCCCTGCTCGCCCACGTTCTCGACGAACACGTCCACGGCCAGCCACGGCTCTTCGGCGCGCACGCTCCACGTCCGCCCCAGGCGGCAGTCGTTGCTGGCGCACACCGAGGCGATCTCCACCAGATCCTCGGCACGCTGGCGCACGGTCACATCCGCCCGAGAGCCCCAGGGATCGAACCAGCCGCTCACCCGCGTGCGTATCAGGCCCAGGGAGTGCGGATCGGTGCTGGCATCACCGATGAGGCCGTCGAAGCGCAGCTCATCGATGTTCAGCGCCAGGTGGTCCTGCGTCGCCTCCCAACCGGGGCCCCGGACGGTCACCTCACGGGCGACCTCGCTCCAGATGACCTCGCAGCCGCCCACCCGGAAGCGCCGATCCGACTCGTGCAGCCGGCGCCCTTCGGCCTCTGCGCGAAGGTGGAGCACGCGGGCCACCGCCCCGGCGGCCTCATCGTCGCTGGGGAGCTGCCGCCAGCGCTCCAGGGCATCGGCGAGATCGCCCGTGGCCCGATCGCCGTCGAAGATGTCCGCCAGCGCCTCACGCTCGTCGTCGCTGCCGTGGGCCACCACGGTCTCCCGGGCCTCGGCGAGCACCTCGCGGAGCCCCGCCCGCGCCTGCTGGTCGCGGCCCTCGCGCAACGGCTCGTGGTAGCCCCTGGCCAGCATGGGGACGGCCGCCACCGCGGTCAGGTCAGCCTGGGAGACCTTGCCGAAGGGCCACAGCGCCCAGCCGTCGATCCCGGCGCGGTGACAATCCCAGCAGGTGTTGATCAGCTCCTCGGCGGGCTGGTCCACCCAGAAGCCGGTGTCCACGCACTCGATGATCTCCGCATCGCCGCTGAGCGCGGTGAACACGCCCAGCTTCTCGCGCATCCAGCCCACCGGGGCCCTGCCGTGGCCCTGGTAGATCATGGGCGCCAGGACGTCGAGGATGTGCGACAGCCCCTCGGTGTCCATGCCCAGGCTGTTGCCGGGCGCGACCACGTAGCCGCCGACCCTGAGGTCCGGGCGATGCCGGTGGGCGGCCTCCGTCACACGCCGCATGGCCTCGTTGGTGCTGTCGCGCCGCACGCGCTTCCACACCTCGAGGGCGTCCGGGTCGCGGTCCAGAGCCGCCACCAGCTCCTCTCGCGAGTAGTCGGTCCCCGCCGCCTCGTTGAACGCCGCCACGCAGTCCGGGCAGAAGCAGGCCTCCCTGGTGTGGCTCTCCACAGTGATGAAGTCCCACAGCATACCGTCGGCCCCGGTGTCGGCGACGGCGTTGGTGAGCTGGATCATCTCCGCGATGCGCCGCTCGGAGCGAGGGCATACCGTGCCGGTCTTCACAGTCCCGTCGGCGCGTATCTGGAAGTCCTCGCGCTCCTCGCGTATGCCCAGGAAGGCGCTGGCGTAGCCGAAGACGGTGAAGCCGCGCCCCTGCAGGAACGCCACGCGCTCCGACACGTCCGGGTCGCCGGTGGGGATGCGGCACTGCACGTGGTTGAGGCCGGCGGCCTGCACAGTCCGCCCGAAGTCGGCGACCTGGTCCGCCGGCGGCAGTGTCAGGCCTCCGATCCCCATGTAAGGATCGGCCGCCAGCGGACAGCACAGCAGACTCGCCAGCGCCAGGCAGCTCGCTCTCACGGTCGCTCACCTCTCAGCAGGGCCAGGCCGCGGTTGAGGATGAAGTCCAGGACCATCTGCGCGGAGTCGGTGTGAGTGCTGCGCGCGAGCCGGCATGCGAAGATGTGGCCCTCCCCGCCGGGCACCTGGAAGGCCACCGGGTCGGCCGCCATGAGCCGCCCGGCGTCCGTCTCTCGGATCGCCGTGCCGTAGACCTCGTGCCAGGGGCAGTGCTTTTCGATGGCGGCGGCGTCGAAGGGGCGCAGGGTCGGCCAGCCCTCAAAGGCGGGCAGGACGTCCCGAGCCGTCGGCGTCGGCTCGCAGGCCATGCCCACGAAGCCGTCGCGTACCAGGTCGGCGTCGCAGATGTCGTCATCGCCCTGGTGCATGGCGGAGTCCCCGCCGCGGTCGCCGCCCTCCAGGGCGTACCAGTGGCAGAACCAGTCGCCTGCGTAGCAGAGGATCCCGCCAGCGTCGAGCCAGCGCTCCAGGGGCGAGCCCTCGTCCTCCCCGTGATAGACGGATGCGGGCACGCTCTGGGCGATATCGACCACGATGCACCGCCGCCTCTCCTCGCACAGCGAGGCCCATCGCTCGGCGCCGATAACCTCAGCCTGCACGCCCCGCCGCGCCAGCTCATCACACAGCGCGTGGCTCATCAGCCGGTGCCAGGTCAGGGCGTCCGTGGACTTGGGGGCGTCGAGATAGCCGACGTGGAACCAGCCCGGGTCATGGTAGACGTAGACGTCGGCGGCGTCCTGGGCGGGGATGGGAGAGCACAGCACTGCTACCATCGCCAGCGACGGCAGTGTCATCTGCGGACCTCCCTCAGAGACCGGCCGTTGGCGTACCGGGGATGGGATTCGGCGCCGGGCCAGGAGAGGCCTTCGTCGCGAGGAGCCGGTCTCTGGTGCAAGAATGGCCGTCGCGCCAAGGGAAAGGACCCGGCCACGAGGAATTAGTAATCATCGCAGCCGTTACGGAGGGTCACCGATGACGATCAGAGCGTCGGTCCCCGCGACACTCGTTCTCATGCTGCTCGCTCCGTCTGCGGCGCGGGCCCAGCCGCCCCCGGATGCCGCGACGGCCGAGGTGCAGGCGCCCACGGAGCGGCGGCGGGAGGGCGGCGAGCATCACGGCCACCTCTTCCGGGAGCAGCACGCCATCCTCTCGACGGGCGAGGTCGCCTACGGCATCGCCTACAAGGCCTGTGTGGACCCCGCCCACGGCGATCAGGTGGTCCCTCTCGAGGGCTACATCGGCATGCCCCGGCCCTGCTCGTGCAACTGGTATCACAGCGGCTTCCTCTTCATCTCCCTCAACGGTCGTGACATCGGAACCACGCCCCTGTCGAGCATGATGGCCACCGAGACCGGCCAGCGGGGCATCGTGGACATGGTATGGCACGACCGGGCCGCCGACGTTCGAGCCCGGTTCTTTGCGCTCCCCGGCGCCGACTGGCTGGGCTGCGAGGTGGCCATCGACCCGGCGGGCGAGGTGGCCTCTGTGGAGGTCGGCCTCCGCTGCTACCCCAGCTTCTTCACCTCGTGGCACAACCGCGACGGCGCGCGGCGCATCCAGACGCCCTCGCAGCTCATCGAGCAGGGGAACGACGTGACGCTTCCTCCCGCGGAGAGCTGGTGGGGCGTCTACTACGATGAGATCTTCGATGTCGCAAAGGGTGAGGGGGAGGGCCCCTGCGCCATGCTGGTCGTGCCCGATGACGCGTCGCAGGTGCGCTTCGCGCCAGGCAGCTACGCGGTGAACACGACCATCACCTGCCCCGCCGACGCGCGCCGCGTTCGCCTGGCGTTCTGGGACCTGAAGGGCATGACGAATGAGGAGGCTCTGGCGCAGGTACGGGCGGAGGTGAACGAGGTCAGGGCCACGCTGGAGACCGCGGACCTCACGCCACGGGCGGTGCAGGAGTTTGATGTCGCTGAGGTCAGGGCGAGCCTGCAGCGGGCGCTGGCGAACGAGACCATCCGCGAGGCCCTGTCCGACCGCATCGACGAGATCCAGAGCTGGCTTGAGCAACAGCCGGCGGAGCCCGGCGGCGAGCCCGGCGTGCAGGACACCCGAGGGCAGGAGCAGCTTCTGCAGTCGATCGACGAGTACAACAGCTTCAAATGGCACGTGAAGCTTCTGGAGCTGATCCACGGACTGTAGCCGCGAAGCGGAGCAGCGACTCCCAGCGCAGCCGTGAGGAGGATCACAGTCATGAGACGCGTCAGCCTGACGATGGCGGTGGCAACAGCCCTGTGCATGGTGACTGTCACCTCCGTGACGGGCCAGGACCGCGCGGAGCTGGAGGTCGATCATGCGCTGACCTTCGAGTTCGAGACCCCGCACACCGACTGGGCGCAGCCGTATGCGGGTGAGACCACTCGCGTGCTGTTCTTCACCGATGGCAGGGGCACGAATCCGCGGGAGTGCGTGGAGCTGATGCAGCGCTTCGACATCGATGCGGAGGCGGTCTTCTGGGCCCGCATCGTGGACAGCGCCGACACCCACTGGCACGGCGGCGAGATCGGTGAGCGGCGGATGCTGGAGCTGCTGGAGCAGCAGTGGGACTGCTTCGTGTTTCTGGGCCTGGGGCTGGAGAACATGTCGCCCGAGCAGCAGTACAGGGTCCTGCACCCCGTGACCGAGGGCGCCGGCCTGGTCTTCGTGGGATCGACCGACGAGCGGGTGCTCAAGGAGGAGAATCGGATCGCCGACCTGCCGGCGATCCTGGCACGGGGGCCCGCCGAGAACGCCTACACCGTGGGTCAGGGCCGGGGCATTCGCCTGCCGTCGCGGCCTGAGATCGGCTACTACGAGGGCTGGGAGGTCGATTACGACTACTGGGCCGAGCGCCTGGGCCGGGCCATCCTGTGGGCCGCCGGCCATGAGCCGCAGATGGTGCTTACCGCTGACGCCGGCACCGGCGAGTTCGCCCGGGACGCCACCAAGACGCTGACCCTGGAGGCGCGCGGGGAGCCGGTCGGGGGCAACGCCCGCATCCGCTCGCGGGTGCGCATGGCGGGAGGCCCGGAGATCGAGCTGCCGCAGCGACCGCTCCCGGAGCGGGCCTTCAGCCTGCAGGTCGGCGCACTGCCGGCAGGCCAGTGGCACCTCGACGCCTGGGTGGTCTCCGACGCCGGGGTGGAGGCATGGACCACAACACCGTTCACTGTGAACTCAGAGGTAAGCGTGTCAGAGGTCGAACTCGAGCAGAGCTGGGGCGAGCCGGGCGATGCCGTGGCGGGCTACGTGATCGTTGACGCCGAGCCGGGGCCCGACACGATGGTTCGCGTGGGGCTCTTCGACCGCCGCGGCCGAGACCTGGCCCACCGGATTCTCGATCCCGGTGAGCTGCTGGAGGTCCTCCCACCCGAGCCCCAGGAGGAAGAGGAGGAGGCCGAGGCGGAGCCGCGGCTGGGGATACCGTTCTCGTTTGCGGTCGAGCCGTGGATGCCGATGCTGCTGCGGGTGGACGCCGCCCTCTACCAGAATCCGCCCGGGGAGGCCCCCGCTGAGGTCATCCACTCCGGCTACGCCTACTTCCAGGTGACCAAGCGCCACCAGGGGCGGTTCAACTTCCTGATGTGGGACACCCCGCGCGGCACCCTCGCGCCGTACGCGGAGCGCAGCCTGGCCGAGAACGCCGTCACGCTGCAGCTTGGGCATGACGCCGACCCGCCGATATACCTGGCCGCCTATGACGTGGCGTGGGTGCCCTACACCACGCGGATCATGACGCCCAAGACCGAGGACGGCATCATGCAGCCGTTCTGCTGGAACGACGAGGAGGCCGTGCGGGCTCACGTGCAGGCCAAGGCCCAGGACTACCTGCCCTCGCGCCAGCACGGGGTCTTTGTGTGGTCGCTCGGCGACGAGGTGACCACGAAGGGTTCGTGCCTGTCCGAGCACTGCGCGGAGGCCTACCGGGAGTACCTGCGGGAGGTCTACGGGAGCCTCGACGCGCTCAACGACTCCTGGGAGACCAGCTTCACGGACTGGAGCCAGGTGGGGCTGAGCAAGGAGGGCGACAACGATGAGGCCAACTCGCTGGCGGAGGGCAACTACCCTCGGTGGTTCGACCGCCAGGCCTTCCAGTCCTACAACTTCGTCCAGTTCTGCCAGGCCTATGACGAGGCCTACACGGCCATCGATCCGCTGGCGAAGACCGGCTTCGAGGGAGCCGGCAGGTTCTCGGATGGCGACGACCTGGACCTGATCATCCGCGAGAACGAGTTCTGGTCGCCGTACCCGGGCGTCGCCGACGAGGTCATCCGGTCCATCGCCCCGCGGGACTTCCCGCGCGCCAACTGGATGGGCTACACCAAGGACGCGGACTCGCTGCTGCAGAAGTACTGGCGCATGGTCACCCGCGGCTCGGATGCCGTGTGGTGGTGGCGTTGGGACTGCATCGGGCGCTTCCACGGCTGGCTGGCCCCGGACCTGCGGCCCTTCCCGGCGGTGGAGGAGATCCTGCGCGACACACAGGTCATGCGGGAGGGGCTCGGCGACCTGCTGCTGCAGTCGGAGATGCTCGACACCGGCATCGCCATGCTCTACTCCTACCCCTCGACCTTCGCGTGCACGCTCGAGGACGGCAACTCCTACGGCAGCTACACCTCCAGCCACGTGGCCCTGCATGGTGCCCTGCGCGACCTGGGATACCAGTTCCGCTACGTGACCGACCGGATGCTGCGGCTGGGCGAGTTCGACGCCGAGCGCTTCCGGCTGCTGCTTCTGCCGCGGGCGGAGGCCATGGGCGAGGAGGAGGCGCAGGTCATCCGGGACTACGTGGCGGGCGGCGGCGTTGTCATCGCCGATGTCCGGCCGGCGATCTACGATGGGCACTGCAAGCCGCTGGCCGAGGGGCTGCTCGACGACCTGTTCGGCATCGAGGCTCAGGGCCGGGCGGAGGCGAGCAACGTTCCGGTCACGATCCAGGGCGACCCGGGCCTGAGCTTCGAGGGGGCGAAGGTCGATCCCACGGTGCGTCTGACCACCGGGGAGGCCATGGGACAGGCCGACGGCACGCCGGTGATGATCGTCAACCAGGTCGGAGAGGGCACGGCGGTGCTGCTGAACTTCGCCGCCAATAGCTTCCCGAACATCAGCGTGACGGACACGCCCGAGGCCGCCGCCGAGGTGCTGCTTGAGCTCATCAGCCGCTCGGGCGCTCATCAGCCGCCGCTGGCGATGCGAGGCGCCGACGGCTCGCGGCTGCGCAACATCGAGGCCATCCGCTGGCAGACCGGCCAGACGGAGATCCTGGCGCTGTTCCGGGAGGCAGGCAACCGCGAGGAGGCCACCGTCACGCTGCCCGCGGCCCGGCACATCTACGACCTGCGCAACCGCCGCTACCTGGGATACTCCGACAGCTTCGAGACCACCATCATCCCCATGCGCGCCACCTTCCTGGCGCTGCTCCCGGAGGCCGCGCCGCCGGCGGAGCTCACCGTCGAGCCGGAGAGCGTCGGCCGCGGCAGCCTGGCGACGGCCAAGCTGTCGGTGCCCGACGCCGAGGGGCTGCATGGCTTCAAGATCACGGCCTCGGCGGGCGACCGGGAGCTCGACTGGCTGGAGCAGGTGGTGGTGACCGGGGCCGACCCGGTGGAGATCGCCGTGCCGGTGGCCCACAACGATCCGGTGGGCGAGTACACCATCACCGCCCGTGAGCTGTTCAGCAGCGACGACTTCAGGGCCACCCTGGAGGTGGAGTGATCGCGATGTATACCACCACGAGGCTGTCAGTGAGCCGGAAGAGACGGCCCGCCGGCCCGGGCCTGATGCCCGGGGCGCTCGCTCTGTTGATGCTCACCTGCATGGCGTCATGGGCCCCGGCGGCCGACAGCTACGAGATCGAGGTCTACCCCTGCCCGAGGGCCTGGGAGGGCGTGGTCGTTGACGGCGCCCTCCGTGACGCCGTGTGGGAGAGCGCGCCGGCCGTCAACGAGTTCACCCTCTACAATGAGCCTGAGCTCGTCGATGTGCAGACGCACGTGCATATGGCCTACGACCACAGGGCGCTGTATTTCGGCGTGGTCTGCGATGAGCCGAACCTCGACAAGCTGACGCTGGTCAGCCAGGTGCGGGACGCCCACGAGGTGTTCCACGGGGAGACCATCGAGCTGTTTATCGACCCCAACCACGACCAGAACGAGTACTACCAGATCGCGGTCAACGCCGCCGGGAGCATCTACGACTCGGTACGCACCGACCCGAGCTGGAGCGCCGACGTAGAGGCTGCCACCACCGTCGGTCAGACGGTCTGGGCGCTGGAGGTCGCGGTCCCGTGGGCCGACCTGGGCGTGACGCCTGAGGCCGGCGCGGTGATGGGCGTGAACATCTGCCGCGACCGCTATCTGGGCGCCAACAGGACCTGGAGCAACTGGTCGCAGACCGCCGCGAACTTCCACGACCCCGAGCGCTTTGGGCACATCGTGCTCTCGCCGGCGCCGTCGATGCTCGGCGAGATGGAGGCTGAGCTGCGTAGGGGCGACCGTAGCGGCCCCGTCGTCATCCATGGGCCGGAGCGCTTCACGCAGCCGGCCTATCGAGCGCTCGCTCGATCCGCCATCGACCGGGCTGCGGGCCTGCTGGCCGACCTCGAGCGGACCGGCGAGCGGGAGGCGGACGCCGCGACGCGCCGGGAGCTCAGCAGCCGGATCGCCGAGTACCGCGACGAGCTGGCGGACTTCGAGGAGACCGCGACGAGCTACCAGGCGGTCCCCCCGCAGCGCTGGCAGGAGATCACGCAGCGGCTGGGGGCGATGCGCGGAGAGCTGGACCGCGTCATCTGGGAGGCCAGACTGGAGGCGCTGCTATCGAGCATCTGAGGGAGAGGCTGCAGATGAGGCACGTGCTTGGATCGATGCTGCTGCTGGGCGTGATGGCCGTGGCGGGGGTAGGGGCGGACGTCCCTCTTGTCCGCGACGGACGGCCGGTGGCGACCATCGTGGTCGCAGATGAGACTCCGCTGGCTGTGCAGCTCGCGGTCGCGGAGCTCAACCATCACGTCGAGCAGATGACCGGGACGCTGCTGCCGGTGGCCACCGACGCCGACGAGGTGCGGGGCACAGTGGTGCTGGTGGGCGAGAGCGCCCGCACCCGGGAGCTGGACCTGCGCAACGATGACCTCGCGAAGCAGGAGTATCTTGTGCAGACCCGGCCGGAGGCGCTGATCCTCATGGGCCGCGACGCGCCCGACATCGGAGAGCTCGATTACCAGAGCCGCGGCCTCCCTCAGGGGCTGGGGTTCACCAGCGAGCTGGGCTCGCTGTACGCCGTCTACGACTTCCTGGAGCGCTGCTGTGGGGTGCGCTGGTACCTGCCCACCGAGATCGGCACCGTGATCCCGGAGGCCGACACGCTGGTGGTGGAGGAGGTCACCGTGCGCCGGAGCCCGTGGACGAAGCACCGCTCCATGTGGCCGCTGATGGATATGCCGGCAAGCCTGTATCAGTGGGACCTATCGAACCCCGAGGAGCTGGAGGCGCTGGAGAGGCTGCCCCGACGGGAGGTGGAGCTCTACTGGCTCCGCCAGCGGTATGGTGGCGAGCACTTCGCCGCCAATCACTCCTTCTACCCCTGGCAGGAGCGCTTCGGCGAGAGCCACCCGGAGTACTTCGCGGTCAGCGAGGACGGCGAGCCGATGCTCGGCCAGCTCAACTACGCCTCCGAGGCGGTCATCGAGCAGGTGGTGGAGGATATTCTGGCCTGTCGGCGCGGGCAGTGGGAGGACGAGAATGGGATCCGCCGCTTCGGGCGCGCCAGCGAGAACATCTTCCCGCTGGTGCCCATGGACAACCGCCAGTGGTCGCAGGACCCCAAGACCCAGGCCATGCTGGTCGATCCCCCAACGCGCACCATCGGCAGCTTCAACACCAACAGGGCCAGCCGGTACATCTTCAGCTTCGTGGCTGAGGTCGCCCGGCGCGTCGCCGAGCGCGATCCGGGGGTAATCATCAGCGCGCTGGCATACTCGGACTACTACTTCCCGCCCGAGGGTATCGAGTTCCCCGACAACGTCGCCATCATGGTCTGCAAGCAGCAGGTCAAGGCCCGCACCAGGCGCTTCGATGCTGCCTACTACGCCTCCCTGCGGGAGTGGAGCGAAAGGGTGGATATGCTCTACACCTGGGAGTACTATAACTTCCCGCAATGGCGGCGGATGAACGTCTTCCCGGGCCTGGTCCCGCGCCGCACCGGGCATGACGTGACGAAGCTGCACGAGATCGGCATCGATGGCGAGTTCATCGAGATC
>JBNGDZ010000055.1:0-15069 GCA_049975765.1 Armatimonadota bacterium | reverse complement strand
CTCCCGGCCCACCTCGGCGTCGAGGGTGCCGATGCCCTCAATCGTGCGGTCGGCGCCATCCCAGCAGATCACGCTCACGCCGTCGTAGGCTCCGAAGCGCACCGCGACCAGGTGGGCGCTGTCGACGTACTTTACGATGACGCCGAACGACGCCCAACCATGCGTCCGGCTCTCCGCCAGCGGCGTTGCCCGCACGGTGATGGCCCCGTCGATCAAGCGGGCCGGCGCTACCGTCATGTGCCGGCCCCAGCCCGGCTCCTCGAAGACGTAGCGCCCGTCAGTCACCTTCCAGCCCGACGCGCCCTGAACGACGCTCCACCCCTCCGCGCCCTCCGTGAAGTCCGCGGTGTAGATCTGCTCCTGAGCCGGAGCCGGAGCCATGATGAGGGCAAGGGCACCTGTTAGCATCAGCCGGCGCAGACACATGGGCCTCACTCCGCCTCCCGCTCGATGCGCACGTCGTCGAAGCTGCAGCGCGTCTCCGTGAACAGCCCCGGGCGGCCAGGGGCGTCAGGGAAGGGGTCCTGGAGGATGGCGATGACCAGGCCCTCGCGGGAGATGGCGATCATCCCGTCCCGGAGGATGACGCGGCCGCGGTACTGCCGGCCAACCTCCGGCTGGAGGTGCCCGACGGTCACGCGCCCGCTCTCGCCCGGCCCCCTGATCAGCAGGCTGCAGGAGCCGTAGGAGCCGAAGCGGGCCGCGCACCATCGCCCGTCGTCGAGGTACTTCACCACCAGCCCGAAGCTGGCGCCGACGTTGCCGTTGAGATTCCGCTCCAGCGGCGTTGCGGTGACCTCAATCGACCCCTCGCTCAGGGCCGAGTCGAACAGTACGAACCGGTAGTCCGGCGTCGAGGCGTCCGTCTGGACCAGGGCGCCCTCCTGGGCCACCCAGTCGCCGTGGACAGGCTCCCAACGGGACGCATCGCCGTCGTCGAAGCGCTCCTCGATGACCTCTGCGCCCGCGGCAGCACACACGGCCGCGGCCGCCAGCGACATCAGCACTCGCTTCGTCATCGCCGCCGCCTCCTCAGCAGTAGAAGACCTCCAGCCGCCGCAGTACCGGCTCGCCATCCGAGCGCGTTACCTCCAGCTTGACGGCGTCGGCGACGATGGTCGCGAATCTTGCGATGTGCTTATGGCCGAGGGCCGTGCCCACCGCCACGCCCTGCCAGCGGCCCGCAATCCGCGCCAGCAGCCGCCACTGCCGCACGCGCTCCCCGTCCCTGAGGTCCTCCATCGCCACCATGGCGTTGACCGGCTGCGCGCGGTCAAGCTCCGCCGTCAGCGCCTCCGCCGGGCCGGCCGCACCTGCTACCGGCCGGCCGTAGCGGCGCTCGATCTCCGCCGCCATCTCGTGCAGGCGCGCCACATCCGGCTCCGGCAGCAGGCCGCGGTCGTCGGGAGCGACGTTGAGGATCAGGTTCGTGCCCCGGCCCACGGAGCACTCGTACATATCTACGAGCCGCTCGGCGCTCTTTAGCGTGTGCCAGTCGTCGGGGTGCCAGAACCAGTTGGCGCGAATGCGGGCGTCCGCCTCCGTGGGCAGGTAGTGCGGGAAGCTCTGCCGGAAGCCCTCGAACAGCAGTCCGGGGCTCTGGTTGGCCTCCTCCGGGGAGTGCACGACATTCCAGCAGGGGTATGGCGCCAGGCCGTCCTCGTTGCCGACCCAGCGGAAGTCCGGCGCGCCCAGCGCGTGGATGCAGGCCTCGGGAGCGTGCTCGCGGATGGTGCCGATGATCAGCTCCCAGGTGTACTGATGCCCTTTCGAGCCGGCGCCGTCCAGCCACACCACTGACACCGGCCCGTAGCGCGTCAGCAGCTCCCGCCACTGACCGGCGAAGAGCTCATCGTAGGCGGCAGGCTCCGCGTCGTAGGTGGGCTCGTGGCGATCCCAGGGGGAGCAGTAGAGGCCCAGCGCCAGACCCTCCTCGCGCGTCGCCTCGGCGACATCGGCCACCACGTCGCCTCTTCCACCTCGCCAGCGGCTCGACCTGACCGAGTAGTCGGTGGTCTCGGTGGGCCAGAGGCAGAAGCCGTCATGGTGCTTGGTGGTGAAGACCAGGTAGCGCATGCCGGCCTCGGCCGCTGCGGCGGCCCACTGGCTCGGATTGAGGTCGGTGGGCGCGAAGACCTCCGGCGGCTCGTCGCCCTCCCCCCACTCCCGGTCGCAGAACGTGTTGGGCCCGAAGTGGCAGAACATGCCCAGCTCGAGGTCCTGCCAGCGAAGCTGCCTGTCGGTCGGCCGTGGCTGATCGTGGTGAGACATGATAACGCCTCCCCCGGGCGGTTCCATGAGTGGCGGGGGGAGACCTCTCATGGCACCCGAGGGAGGCGCAATGCTCTGACGATGGCGGCCCTACTGCTCAGCCTGGCGCGGCCTGAGCTTCAGCGCCGCGGAGTTGATGCAGTAGCGCAGGCCGGTGGGCTCCGGGCCGTCCTCGAAGACGTGTCCCAGGTGCCCGCCGCAGTTGGCGCACATCACCTCCGTGCGCGTCATGCCACGGCTGCGGTCGACGCGCTCCTCCACTGCATCGGGCCGGATCGGCTGGTGGAAGCTCGGCCAGCCGGTGCCGGAATCAAACTTGTCCCGGGAGTCGAACAGCTCGTTGTCACAGCCCGCGCAGTGGTAGATGCCGTCGGCGTGCTCGTTCCAGTACTCGCCGGTGAAGGCCTGCTCCGTACCCGCTTCGCGCAGCACATGGTACTGCATCTGCGTGAGCTGCTCGCGCCACTGCTGCTCGGTCTTGTGAACCGGATAGGTCCTCTCGGTCATTTCGTCCCCACTCTCCGTGTCCGCTATGGCCGGTGGTGCCTCGCAGTTTACCGTACAGCCGGCCTCTAGGGCTGCCAGTATTGCCAGCCCGCTCACCATCGCCCAGACGCGATAGCTACCGCAGGCAATGCGATGGGCCATACCAACCTCCTGTGCGCCATGGATCACTGTTCCGGGGAGAACCCCTGAATCATTGGACGTCGCGGAGCCCGAGAAGGTTGACGCCACAGGGCGGCTGTCCAGCCAACCGGCCATCAGCAGCTACCCGAACCAGGGGATCGCCTCGCCGGAGATGTCCCAGATGACGTTCTTGTAGCGCGTGTAGGTCAGCAGGCCCCGCACGCCCCGCTCCACCCCTGTGCCCGACTGCTTCCAGCCCGGGAAGGGGCTCTGCGGGTACACTTGGTTATAGGTGTTGACGTAGACCGTGCCCGACTGCAGCGCGCGGGCCATGCGCTGGGCGCGGTCGGCGTCGGTGGTGAAGACGCCCGACCCGAGGCCGTAGGGAGTGTCGTTGGCGATGGCGATGGCGTCCGCCTCGTCCTCGAACGGGATCGCCACCAGCACCGGCCCGAAGATCTCCTCACGCGAGACCGCCATGTCGTTGGTGCACTCGGTCAGCAGCGTCGGGCGCACGAACCAGCCGCCCTGCAGCGAGGGGTCATCGGGTACGTCACCGCCGGCCGCGACCGTCGCTCCCTCGTCGCGACCGCTCTCGATATAGCCGGTCACCTTCTCGAACTGCTCCTGGGAGACGATGGCGCCAAGCTGCGTCTCGGGGTCCGTGGGGTCGCCCACGCTCAGGGCGTCCAGCTTCTCGGCGACGGCGGAGCAGACCTCACCGTAGATGCTCCGCTGCACCAGCAGGCGCGTGCCGGCGATGCAGTTCTGACCGTTATTGAGCAGCAGACCGAAGACCGCGCCGGCGATGGCCTGGTCGAAGTCGGCGTCCTCGAATACGATGTTGGGCGACTTGCCGCCCAGCTCCATGGAGGTGTTGGTGATGTCCCGCGCGGAGAGCTCGATGACCCGCCGGCCGACCTCGGTGGAGCCGGTGAAGGAGATCATGCGCACGTGCGGGTCGGTGACCATGGCCTCGCCGACGGTCGAGCCGGGGCCGGAGACCACGTTCAGGGCGCCTGCCGGCAGCCCGGCCTCCGCGAAGCACTCGCACACGAGCAGGGAGGTCATGGGGGTGATCGACGCCGGCTTGAGCACCATGCAGTTGCCCATCGCCAGCGCCGGCCCGATCTTGAGCACGCCCAGAAACAGCGGAAAGTTCCACGGCGCGATGCCGCCCACCACGCCGTACGGCTGGCGCAGCGAGAAGTCGATCTGCCCGGCGTTGGGGATGTCGATGGTCTCGCCGTTCGCGGCGTCGGTGACCGCCGCGTACCAGCGCAGGTAGCTGACCGCGACGGGCACGTCGATACCCGTCGCCTCCGTGATGGGCTTGCCGACGTCGAGGGTCTCCAGCTCCGCGAACTCCTCTGCGCGCTCCTCGATGAGGTCCGCGGTGCCGGCCAGAATCGCCGAGCGCTCCGCGCTGGTCATGGCGCCCCATTCGCCGTCGAAGGCCCGCTGTGCGGCCTCGCAGGCGCGCGCCACGTCATCCGCGCCGCCAAGAGCCACCTCCGCCACCGCCTCGCCGGTCGCGGGGTTGATGCTCTCGTAGGTCTCGCCGGCGGCCGCATCGCGGTACTCCCCGTCGATGAAGAGCTGGAAGCTGCGCATAGTCGCTCCTCCTGTCACTTCAGGGCATGTGCCGAACGGGCTGTCCGATGGATCAGCGTCCACTTCCCGGCGAGCCGCCGCGGTTCCTTCGGGAAGAGCGTGCTTCGGCCTTGCCGTGCAGGAAAAGCGCGGTGCGGCCATGAAATCCCCACGCGGCCCACCTGCATTCGTGCCGGCAGCACGTTCCGACAGGGTGATCGGTCATGCACTACATGCTGCTGCTTGTCGCGCTCGTACTGGCCTGCGCCTGCCCGGCCCTGCCGCAGCAGGACCGGCGGGAGGTGGAGCTGGGGCTGCTGCACAGCCTGGAGGTCCAGCCCGACGAGCTCACGCCCCTGCGCCTCGATACGCTCATCGTGGAGGACGGGGGGCCACGCGCGGTCATCTGCCACGCCGATGATGAGGCCTGGTCTGAGGCCGCGCGCGTGGTGCAGACGGCCGTGCGCGCGGCCACCGGCGCGGAGCTGCCCATGTTGCCCGACGAGGCTTTGAGCTTCGATGAGGCGGACGCCCAGACCGTCATCCTGCTGGGGCACCTCGACAACAGCCGGCACGTTGCACGGCTCTACCACAACTTCTTCGTCTGCCTCGACACTGCATACGCCGGGAGCGACGGCTACGTCATCCGATCGGTGCACGACCCCTGGGGGCAGGGGCATAACGTCGTTTTGGTGGGCGGCAGCACCGCGGAGGGCACCGCCCGCGCAGCGCAGGCCTTCGCGGAGATCATCGCTCGCGCCGCAGAGGGGAACTCCCTCACGCTCGGCCGCCAGATGGTGCTCGAGGTCGGCGCTGAGCGCATGACAGCCGAGGAGCGCGACGCCGCCATCGAGCTTGGCCGCGAGAGGCTCTTCGCACCCGGCGAGGGGCGCAACGGTGTGGCCCGACTCATCGCTCACGGCGTGGCCTATCATCGCACCGGTGATCCGATGGAGGGTCAGGTCTATCGCGCGATGATGCACGCCCTGGCCGAGTACTACGAGACCGACGAGTACATCTCCACCATGCCGCTGTCGCGCTACGACCGGGACTTCCGCGATGCCTGGACGTATCGCGTGGGCGTGACCTGGGACCTGCTGGAGGAGAGCGGGCTGTTCAGCGACGAGGAGCGGCTGACCTTCACCAACCTGGTGCTGCGGCTGATGCTGGAGTGCGACCTCTACCAGGGCTACGAGCGCCGGCTCGAGGACTGGCGCGAGAACACCGACGTGCCCCACAATCACAACACCTTCCCGGCCCTGGGAGCCTACTTCGTGGGCAACTATTTCAAACGCCACTACAGCGGCAACTTGGGGCTCGTGGAGCGGGCTGACATGTGGCTGGAGATCGCGGAGGGGGTCTTCCGCGGCCTGAAGCACTCCCCCAAGCCGCTGGAGGACGCCGCCAGCTACGTCTGGCTGCCGATGATGCACGTGATGACCTACTCCCTGGCGCAGGGGGATACCACCTGGTTCGATGAGGGCCACGGCCGCGAGACCGCGCGGGTTGCCATGATGGTCATGGACAACGCCGGCTACCAGTCCGCCTACGGGGACCACTCGGCTTACAAGGCTGCCTCGGGCATCGCCCACTGCCTCTTCAAGATCGCATGGTACCACCGCGACCCCGAGATCCTGTGGATGACCCAGCACGCCGGGGGCAGCGACGGTCATCCCTTCGGGCAGACCTACGCTCTGGACATCGAGCCGCGGCCGCCGGTTGAGCATATGGGCTTGACGGTCGCCGACCTGCCGCCGGCCGCCTACCACGAGGGCATTCGCCGCAGTCCCTACCCCACGGAGCCAAGGGTCCCGCTGGAGCGCTGCTTCGACAAGATGAGCTTCCGCGCGGGACTGGGCGAGACGGACGCCTACATGCTGCTGGACGGCTTCGGTCGCGGGACGCACATGCACTGGGACGCCAACGCCATCATCCGCTACGCCCACGGCGGCGAGCCGCTGCTGGTCGATGGTGAGTACATCAAGAACGCCCCGAAGTACCACAGCTCGCTGGTCATCGTCCGCGACGGTCGCTCGGAGGACACGCCGGCGGTCACGGAGCTGGTGCGCGCGGACGGGATGCAGGCGGTCTCCTTCGCGCAGACGCGCCTCCCGGAGTACAACGGCACATCGTGGACGCGCTCCATCGTCTGGCGGGCCAACGACTACGTGCTGGTCAGCGACGAGGTGGAGGCGCTGGAGGCTGCGCACTACACGCTCCGCTGCTGCTGGCGGCCGTGGGGTCACGCGGAGCTGGAGCGCGGCACCTGCACGGTGATGCACCGGCCCATGCGGCTGCAGGTGATCAATCTCGACGGCGCGCCCTCCAGTATGGAGGAGATGAAGGCCGTCGGCAACATGCCCGTCTGGCGCCTCTCGCAGCAGGTCACACGGGCGATGGCGGCGAGGGAGAGCTACCGCTTCGTGAATGTCATTCACTCGCACCCCCAGGAGGAGCCGCGCGAGCTGACCGCCCGGCGCGTGGGCCAGGGGCTTTTCGTGGTCGAGCGGCCGGAGGCCGCGGAGATCATCGCCCTGGGCGCAGAGGGGCTGCGTGCCGCGGGCATCGACGGTGAGGCGGCGATGGTGCTGATGGGCGAGGACCTGCTGGTGACGACGGGCGCGACCGAGCTGTCCCCGGATGGTCCTGCCGAGCTCCGCTTCGACGCCGGCGAGCCGCCGGAGGCGGTTGCAGCGATCCGCGAGCGTGTCCTCGCGATGCCCGCCGCGCCGGCGACCGGGGTGGCGGCGGGCGTGGAGGCGCCGGAGCTGGCCCAGGCCTGGGAGGCCGGCGGCTTTGAGGCGCCGCTTGCGACGCTGCCGGTGGCGAGGATCAGCGCCGACCGCGAGCCCTATGGCCGCTACGAGCCGGTGGACAAGCTCATCGACGGCATGTTCAGCAGCTCCTACCACTCCGTGATGTGGCCGGACGGCGAGACGGTGACCGTCACCGCTGAGCTGCCCGGAGAGACCGAGATCAGCACGATCATGCTTCGCGAGTGGCACATGAGCGAGAGCTGGGAGATCGGCGAGCGCCACCTATGGCTCAGCAGCGACGGCTTCGGGGACGACGTGCGCGACATGGGCGCGCCCTTCGAGGACGTGGGCACGGAGCGATTCGGCGGCAACGTCAATACGCTGATGGAGGCGCCGGTCCACCAGCGCGCCCGGCAGGTTCGGCTGACCATCAGCCCCGCCCGCGAGGACTCCCGCATCTATCTCGCGGAGCTTGAGATCCGCGGCACGCAGCCGGGCAAGCGGGCACGGATTACGGCCATGGCCTCCGGCGACCTGACGGGCGACGGCCGGCCGGAGGTCGTGGTAGGGGCGGAGTCGGGGCACATCCGGGCACTGTCCGCCGATGGCGAGGTGCTGTGGACGGCCGAGGGGCTCGACCGCTCGCAGATCAACGCGCTCGCCTGCATCGATCTCGACGGCGACGCACGCGCGTCGGTGGTCTTCGGCAATGACGTGGCGACGCTGGGCCGTATCTCGCCGGAGGGCGATCTGCTGTGGCAGGTCATACCGCCGCGATACCGGGGCATCGACAGCGACGTCACGACTATCCTCCCGGCTGACCTCGACGGCGACGGCCTCCCCGAGATCGTCATCGGCTGCCGGAGCTGGCAGTACATGGCCTACGACGCGGACGGCGAGATGCTCTGGAAGAACATCATCTACGCCCACTCGGCGACGGTCGGCCACGCCAACGACTTCGACGGCGACGGCCTCCCCGAGATTGTGGGTGGGAACGCATACTATCGGCTGAACCTCATCGATCAGGATGGCAGGCGTATCTTCAATGCCAGCCGCTTCGGCCCGGAGCAGACCGCCCTGGGCTCAACGGACGTGGACGGCGACGAGCTGCCGGAGATCCTCGTGGGAACCGATCTGGGGGAGCTGCTGTGCTTCGATGGCGACGGCTCGCGCCTGTGGGGGCAGAACGTGGGCGACCGTGTGACGGCCATAGTCCCCGCCGACCTCGATGGCGACGGCGTGCAGGAGATCGTGGTGGCGGCCGAGAGCGCCAACGTCTACGCCTTCGATGGCGCCGGCGAGCCCATCTGGCGGACGCCACTACCGGGCGGCGTTGGTGACATGATCTCGCTGCAGGGCGACGAGCCGCGCTTCGCCGCGGCCGCCGGCGCTGCCGGGGTGGCCCTCATCGGTCCCAATGGCGAGGTGCTCGGCATCGGCGCGACCGACGCTGGCGCTCTCTCCGTGTCGCAGCTCGGTGGCCGGCTGGCGGTGACGACGACGGCCGGGCTGGTGCGAGCCTTCGAGCTTCCCCGATAGCATCTGACAATGGAGGCTTTCTATGCTTCGAGCGATGAGCGTGCTGACGGTGGTGGTGACGGTGGCCGCAGCGGCAGTTGCGCAGTCTCAGTTCGATGACACCCCCGCAGGAGAGCGAGAGTGGGGCTTCAGACCGGCGGACGGGAGCGTGTCCGCCACCAACCCGCCGGGCTTCTGCTGGCGCCCGCAGGAGGGGGCGCGCGTCTACGTGCTGGAGGTGGCGCGCGACCCGGACTTCCAGGATGTCGTCTACGAGGCGCAGGGCCTGGAGCTGAGCGTGCACTGCCCGCCGCTGATGCTCCCGGCCCAGCGGCTGTGGTGGCGTGTGGCCTTCGTGGGCGAGGATAACCGGCGGTCGGAGTGGAGCAGGCCCCGCGCCTTCAGCTTCGCCGAGGACGCCGTGCGCTTCCCCATGCCCGAGCGCGGCGAGCTGCTGGTGCGCGTGCCCGATGAGCATCCCAGGCTGTTCGTGCGCCCGGATGAGCTCCCGAGGTTGCGGGAGCTGGCGCAGGGGCAGCTCGGTGAGCACTACGAGGCGATGGTGAGGCAGTGTGAGAGCATCCTCGCCGACCCGCCGCCCACCGAGGAGCCGCCGAAATACCCCGAAGAGATCGTGCGCGGCAGCGACGAGTGGCGCAGCATCTGGTGGGGCAACCGCACCTACACCATCAGCGTGCTCAACAGCGCCGCCACTCTCGCCTTCACCCGCCTGCTGGGCGGGCGGGAGGAGTACGGCCAGAGGGCGCGGGAGCTGCTGATGGCCGCGGCCGAGTGGGACCCCAAGGGCGCCACGGGCTATCGCTACAACGACGAGGCCGGCATGCCCTACAACTACTACTTCGCGCGCACCTATACGTTCGTCAATGATCTGCTGACCGAGGCGGAGAAGCAGAAGTGCCGCGAGGTCATGCGGGTGCGCGGCGAGGAGATGTACCATCACCTCTGCCCCCGGCACCTGTGGCGTCCCTACTCCAGCCACTCCAACCGCGCCTGGCACTTCCTGGGCGAGGTGGCCATCGCGTTCCTGGGCGAGATTCCCGAGGCCGCCGACTGGCTGTGGTTCGCCGAGAACGTGTTCTTCAACGTGTATCCGGTGTGGAGCGACGATGACGGAGGCTGGCACGAGGGCTCAGCCTACTGGGCCAGCTACCTGACGCGCTTTACCTGGTGGCAGGACGTGCAGCGCGTGGCCCTGGGCATCGACGGCTACCGCAAGCCCTTCTTCTCCTCGTGCGGGGAGTTCGCGCTCTATGTGATGCCGCCGAACGTGCCCCGCGGGGGCTTCGGCGACCTCACCGGCGGGAGGAGTGCCGAGGACAACCGCGCTCTGATGAGCGTCTTCGCCGCCCAGGCGCAGCAGCCCTACTGGCAGGACTACGTGGAGCGCATCGGCGGCCCGTCGCAGACCGGGGGCTACATCGGCTTCGTCCGCGGGGCGCTTCCCGACGTCGAGAGCCGGCCGATCAGCGAGCTGCCCTCCTCCAAGCTCTTCCGCGGCACCGGCCTGGCGCTGCTACACACCGACATCACCGACGCCCGCCGGGACGTGCAGATCGAGTTCAAGTCCAGCCCCTTCGGCTCCCAGAGTCACGGGTACGAGGCCCAGAACGCCTTCCTGGTCTACGCCTACGGGGAGCCACTGCTGATCCGCACCGGGCGCCGCGACAGCTACGGCAGCGCGCATCACAGGGAGTGGATGTGGTCCACGCGCTCGGTCAACTCCATCACCGTGGGCAGCCAGGGGCAGATACCCCACAGCGCCGCCGCGAGGGGCAGGATCGCGGCCTTCGACACCTCGGAGAGCTTCGACTACGTCGCCGGCGAGGCCGCAGGCGCCTACCCGGACGGGCTCGTCGAGCAGTTCACGCGGCATATCCTCTTCGTCAAGCCGCATCTCGTCGTCATCTTCGACGAGCTTGCGACCCCTCAGCCGCAGACCTTCCAGTACTGGCTGCACTCGCCTGAGGAGATGCAGATCGGCGGGCAGCACGACATCCGGCTGACGGTGGGCGAGGCGGGCTGCCACATCGACATGCTGGAGCCGGAGGGCCTGGCGCTGAGCCAGACGGACCAGTTCGACCCGCCGCCCCGGCCGCGCATCACGCTCACCCAGTGGCACATGACGGCCGAGACGCCCGGGTCGGCGAGCCGGCAGCACTTCGCGACCGTCATCCGGCCTCACCGGGCTGGTGAGCAGCCGCCGACCGTGGCGTCGGTTCAGCGCTCGGACAACTGCCATGCCGTTCGCGCCGCGCTCCCGGAGGGGGAGGTCATCGTCCTGTGGCGGACCGGCCCGGGCGCGCTCTCCGCCATGGACGTAAGCACCGACGCCGACGTCGCGGCGGTGAAGCTGGGCGCAGACGGGGCAGTCCTGGAGGGGTGGCTTTACGGAGGCGAGGCTCTGGCCTTCCGAGGGGAGGATGTGCCGCGCTGAGAGTCCGCTGGCAGCCGTGACCGAGCATATCGATGGGCGCAATCGAGCAGTGTCATGCAGACCACGTGTAGCGCGCGAAGCAGATTACGCGGCGGTCGGCCGACGCCGTCCGCGCACAGGGAATGAGGCCGAAGCAGTGGAGACGAGGACGGCATGACGCGGCGGGCGATCTTCATCGTACCGCTGATCCTGATCGCGGCGGGCGTGGCCGTGTGGTACTTCCTCCTGCGCTCTGAGGAGGCCCCCGCGGACCGCCTGGTGCTGTCCGGGACCGTTGAGGCCACCACCACCGAGGTGGGGAGCGAGCTGGCCGGCCGGGTGCTGCGGCTGAGCATCGACGAGGGCGATGCGGTGTCCGTCGGGGATCCGCTGGCGGAGCTGAGCACAGAGCTCGGGGAGGCGCGGCTGGCCCAGGCGGAGGCGGCCAGCGCCGCCGCCCGCCAGCGCGAGTCTCAGTCGGCGACCGCAACCTCCGTGCAGATGGGGGTGCTCGCGGCGGAGGTGGAGCGCGCCCGGCGGGCGGTGGCCACGGCGGAGGCGCGCCTGGCCGACCTCCTCGCCGGGGCCCGCCCGGAGGCCATCCGGGAGGCGGAGGCCGGCGTCCGGCAGGCCGAGGCGCAGCGTCGCGCCGCACAGGAGCAGCTTGCCAGGGCGGTGCAGGGCCCCCGGGAGCAGGAGATCGCGCAGGCGGAGGCGGCGGTGGCGCAGGCCGGCGAGCAGGTCCGGGCGGCCCAGGCGAGGCTCGATGAGCTGCGTGAGGGCACTCGAGAGCAGGACATCGAGCAGGCTCGGGCGGCGGTGCGGAGCGCCCGGGCGCAGGCCACCAAGGCCGAGAAGGACGCCGCGCGCATGCAGCAGCTCTACGATGAGGGCGTGGTCTCCGCCGACGCCCTGGAGCGGGCACAGACGGCCGCTGAGACCGCTGCGGAGTCGCTCCGCTCGGCGCAGGCGGCGCTGGCGAAGGCTGAGGAGGGCCCGCGGCGGCAGACCATCCGCGTGGCGGAGGCGAACCTGGAGCAGGCGAAGGCCGCTCGCCGCCAGGCGCAGGAGCAGCTCGACCTGCTCCGCGAGGGTACTCGGGAGGAGGACATTCGCGCCGCGCAGGCTCAGGTGGATCACGCTGCAGAGGCGGTCGCCGCCGCCCGGCAGCGGCTGGAGGCGCTGCGCAACGGCCCCACTGAGGAGCAGGTTCGCATCGCGCGGCGGCAGGTGGACGAGGCCCGCGCCGCGCTCCGGCTGGCCCGCGAGCGGCAGCGAGAGGTAGAGGCATCGCGCGAGCAGACTGAGGTGGCGGCCAGAGAGGCCGAACGTGCCGAGGCCGCCGCCCGGGAGGCCGCCATCAGCCTTGGCAAGCACATCATCGCGGCGCCGTCGCGCGGCATCGTTGACAGCGTCAACGTGGAGGCCGGCGAGGTGGTCTCGCCCGGAAGCTCCCTGGTCACGCTTGTAGACCCCGAGGACCCGTGGGTCACCGTCTTCGTGCCCGAGCCGCAGATGCCGCTGGTTGCGGTGGGCCAGCGTGCGGAGATCGGGGTGGACGGCTGGGACCAACCCTTCGAGGCCGAGGTCTACTGGATCGCTGAGGAGGCCGAGTTCACCCCCAAGTACGTTCTCACCAAGGCCGAGCGCACGCGGCTGGTCTACGAGGTTCGCGTGCGGCCCAGGGACCGAGACGGGCGGCTCAAGCCCGGCATGCCCGCGGATGTCACCATCTTCGTCCGCTGATCCCCCATGGATGAGACCAGCATCCGCACGGAGGGCCTGTGCAAGCGGTTCGGCGCGATACGCGCCGTCGATGAGCTGGAGCTTGAGGTCAGGGCGGGTGAGATCTTCGGCCTGGTGGGCTCGGACGGGGCCGGGAAGACCACCACGATGCGCCTGCTCGCCGGCCTGCTGCATCCCGACGCCGGGTCGGTGCAGGTCGCCGGGATAGACGTGCTCAGCCGCCCCGAGGAGGCTCGCCGCCGGCTGGGCTACCTCCCGCAGACCTTCGCGCTTCACGGCGACCTGTCGATCGACGAGAACATCGACTACTTCGCCGACCTGTTCTGCCAGGATCGTGCCGAGGTGGCCGACCGGCGGCGGGAGCTGCTGCAGGCCACCGACCTGGCGGAGTTCGCGGACCGCCGCGCGGAGGCCCTGTCCGGCGGCATGAAGCAGAAGGCCTCACTCATCTGCGCCCTCATCCACCGGCCCCGGGTGCTGCTGCTGGATGAGCCGACGCGCGGCGTGGACCCCGTCTCCCGCCGCGATCTGTGGCGCATCGTCTACGGCCTCCCCGCAGAGGGCGTGACGGTTCTTGTCGCCACCCCCGATGCCGATGAGGCGGAGCGCTGTGGCCGGCTGGGCGTGATCGCCGAAGGCCGGATCATCGACAGCGGCACGCCCCAGCAGCTCGTGGAGCGGCATACCGCCCGGCTGGTCGAGGTGACGGCCGAACGGCCTCAGGCGGCCCGCCGCGCGCTGCGAGGGATCGAGGGCGTGCGCGGGGTCTCGGCGCTTGGCGCCAGCCTGCGGGTGAGCGTGGCCGACGACGGGCCAGACCGCCGGGCGCTGCGCCGCATGCTGGAGGAGAAGGGCATCGACGTGCATGAGGCGCGGGCGATAGAGCCGGGCCTGGAGGACGCGCTGCTGGTGCTGGAGGCGGAGAGCGGTGGCTGAGAGCAACGGTGCTGCCATCGTGGTGGAGGACCTGACGAAGCGCTTCGGCGATTTCGTGGCGGTCGATCACATCAGCTTCAGCATCGACCGCGGCGAGGTCTTCGGCTTCCTGGGACCGAACGGGGCCGGCAAGTCCACCACCATCCGCATGCTCAACGGCCTGCTCCTGCCCAGTGAGGGTCACGCGCGCGTCGCCGGCCTGGACGCCGCAACGGAGACTGAGCGGCTGCGGACGCGCATCGGCTACATGCCCCAGCTCTTCTCCCTCTACCCCGATCTGACCACCCGGGAGAACCTGGAGTTCTACGGCGGCCTCTACGGCATCGAAGCCGGCGAGCTGGCTCCGCGCATCGATCAGCTCATCGAGCTCGTCGGCCTGCAGGGTGTGATCGACCAGCTCACCGGCACGCTCGCCACCGGCTGGCGGCAGCGCGCAGCTCTGGCCTGCGCCATCGTCCACTCGCCGCCGATCGTCTTCCTCGACGAGCCCACCTCAGGCGTCGATCAGCAGGCGCGCCAGCAGTTCTGGGACCTCATCGCCGATCTCGCCGCCGAGGGGACCACGGTGCTGGTCACCACCCACCTGATGGAGGAGGCGGAGCGCTGCACGCGTCTTGGTATGATCAGCCGGGGGCGGCTGATCGCGCTGGACACCCCGCAGGCGCTCCTCCGGACGCTGGAGGACCTGGTCTTCGTGGCTGACGTTGCGGCGCCGCTGCGGGCGGTGGAGACCCTGTCTGGGCTGGGCTTCGTGATGGACGCCGCGCTCTCAGGGACGAGAGTCCGTGTCCGAGTCGCCGAGGATGCCCAGGACGCCTCCGCCCGGATGACCGAGGCACTGGAGCAGGCGGGCCTCGGGGTCCGCGACGTCCGGTCCACACGACCCTCCCTGGAGGACGTCTTCGTGGCGCTGGTCGGAGACGCGAGGGGCGAGGAGCGATGAGGTCGCCCGACACGCTGCGGCGCACGCTGGCGGTGGCCCGCGCGGAGTGGCTTCACAACTGGCGCGATCCGCGCAGCCTCGGCATCATCGTCCTGCTCCCGATTGTCTTGCTGCTGCTTTACGCCTACGCCATCAACTTCGACCTGCGGGAGCTGCGCTTCGCCGTGCAGGACTGGGATCGCTCGGAGGCCAGTGCCGAGCTCGTGGACTCCATGGTGCGCAGCGACTACTTCATGCTGCACGCG
>JBNGDZ010000054.1:0-15096 GCA_049975765.1 Armatimonadota bacterium | reverse complement strand
CCCCGAGGATGCCGGAGAGTGCGAGGCCTTCGTCCGCCAGGCCTTCGAGGGCGCGCGGGAGTACCTGGACTTCTTCCCCATCGTCTACTACCCCGCGCACTTCATCCGCAACGAACAGGGCTTCCGCTCCGAGACCGTGGGCTACAAGGACTACTACGCGAAGGACTGGCGCATGATCTGCGACATGGTGAAGCAGTACCACCAGCCCGGCGAGTTCGTGACCTTCGCCGGCTACGAGTGGACCGGCGACCGCACCCGCTGGGGCGACCACAACGTCTTCTACCCCTTCGACGACCCGCCGCTGGACCTGAGCCTGCACATCGAGGATCTCTACGCGAATCTGCGCGAGGTCGGGGGCATAGCCATCCCGCACCACACCGCCTACGCCTTCGCCAACCGCGGCAAGGACTGGTCGCACTATGATGAGGACGTCTCGCCCTTCGGCGAGATCTTCTCGGTGCACGGCTCCTCGGAGGGCTGCAACACGCCCTTCACCATGACCCGCAACGGCTCCATGGCCCCGCGGGTGTCGATGAACAGCATCCAGGCGGGGCTGGACCGGGGCTACCGACTGGGCATCATCGCCTCCGGCGACAATGGCGGGGGATTCGCGGGTAAGTGGGGGATCGGTCTGATGGCGGCGCTGGCCGAGGAGCTCACGCGCGAGAGCCTCTGGGAGGCCTTCATGGCCCGCCGCGTCTACGGCGTGACCGGCGACCGCATCAGGCTCGGCTTCAGCATCAACGACGCCCCCATGGGCTCGGTGCTACAGACCGGAAGCCCGCTGACCATCAGCGCCAGCGTGGAGTGCACCGAGGCACTCGACCGCATTGAGATCATCAAGAACGGGCGTGTGGTCTACACCCATAACCACAACGGAACCTGGCAGGCACCGGCGGAGGGCACCGTCCGCTGCAAGATCCCCGTGCAGTTCGGCTGGGGCCCGACCGCGTCATACGGCTTTGAGGTCGGTCCCAAGCAGTGGCAGGGGCGCCTGCGGCTCGCCGAGGGCCAGATCGTCTCCGTCGAGGGCTGCTTCACCCGCCACGGCAACTCCTGGGAGCAGGTGGCCGACAACGAGGTGCAGTTCAGCCTCACCACCGACGCCCGCCGCCACGCCGCGGAGGATACCGCGCAGCAGCGGCTCGTGTTCGAGGTGGAGGCGCCGGTGGACGCCGTCTGCGTCCTGGAGTGCGATCGCCACCGGCTGCAGTTCACGCCTGCGGAGGCCATGCGGCGCAGCGGCCTGATCGTCTATGACCAGGAGTCCCGCGAGCGGATCCGGGAGCAGTTCGGCGACCAGCGCGGCAGGTGGGACGACCTGCGCGATGCGGTCTACCACAACGCGCACATCATCAAGCGCCACGTGGCCATCCCCCGGGCCGGCTACACCGCCTCGGCGACGGTGCGGGATGCTGAGGCCGGGCCGGGACGCAACTACTACTACCTGCGCGTGAGCCAGCTCAACGGCCAGTACGCCTGGTCGAGCCCCATCTGGATCGACGTGTGACCGACCGCAACATCATGCACCAGCCGGCGGGCACCATGCGAGAGCCGTCCTCAGTTCCGTCGGCGGAGCCCCCGCCGACTGGCGCAACACGCAGGGGAGGCGCAGCAGATGGCCGACCTCAAGCACGCCACCTACTGCGGGCTGTACTGTAGGCTGCGCACGCACACGGCGCGCATCCCGCACCAGGTCAGGGCTCTGCAGGAGACCATGCGCAAGAAGGGGTGGGAGCACTTCGGGAAGGGCGTTGACGCGAACTTCGCGGCATTCTGGCAGACGCTGGAACGCCTCAGCACCACCGACGACACCTGCCCCGGGTGCCGCGGAGGATGCGGCTTGCCAGGATGCGAGATCCGCGCCTGTGCCCGCGAACGTGAGGTCGAGGTCTGCCCCATGTGCGAGGACTACCCCTGCGCCCGCATCGAGGACCTGGGCCGGGCCTACCCCACCCTCCTGTGGGACGGCGCTTGCCTGCAGCGGATCGGCCTCGACGCGTGGATCGCGAAGCAGGAGGAGCGTCGCGCCACCAACTTCGCATACGCCGACATCCGCTGTCCGGGGTCCTGACACCGGCCACCACCCAGCACCTCGTAACCCTCAGATCCATCTGAGCGCTCTCTTCGCGGACCCACTCCTAACCTCAGAAGTTACGCAAGATGCCACCTCTGCTAATCATCTCAGCCTTCGCACAATTGGCCGTGCCTCGTTTACGAAGGCGTTCTTCAGGCTGATTGAGGGCCTCGGAGTTCACCGAGTTCCCTGTCTTCGGCTTGCGTGGGAATTGAGGTAAATCCCATACTGCTTGACAATAGCCATAACTTAGGGATATACTGTGTGTGTATTGCGTGTGGTTCCGTGTGGCTTGCGTGTGAGTGTGTGTGGATGGCGTTGGGGCGGGCCACAGTCCGGGAGAGGGCGGCATTCCATGCGACGTCAGGTCATCACAGCGGTCATCGCCCTGCTCGTCGGCGCCGTGCCGACGTGCGCCGATGTGCTGTGGCCGCAGTCCCATGACTGGTGTGCCTTGACCTGCGCGGCGGGGCTCTACTTCGACCCCGATGACTCCTCGCAGGACTGGCTGGATCTCCGTGGCGGCACGGATGACAGCGGGAACCCCTACGCCGCGGCCTTCTGGGCCTCAGACGAGGATCACCTTATGTTCCGCCTGCGATTGGACGCGACGAAGCCGGGTGAGGTCAAGGGCGTATGGGAGATGATGATGGACGCCGAGGGCGACGCTATCCTCGACTGGAGCCTGCGCGTGGACAGCAAGACGGACGACCAGGTTGAGCTGCTCGCCATCACCGTAGGCGGTCCGACCCTCGACGACATCGAGTTCGCGGAGACCCCCGTGTGGTCGGGTACTATGGACAGGTATCATCTGCTGGTGGATCCGACCGGCGACGGCTCGCTCTTCGATGGTGACAGCGATGTCTTCCATCAGTTCGCCATCCCCTGGAGCGACTTCGCCGCGGTCACCGGCGTCAGCGATCCCAGAGGGCTGTGGCTGGCCCCGTCGGTGTCGAGAAACGACACCAGCGGCTTCCTGGACTACCCCCTGGATGGCTCGGGAGGCAGCTTCGTCGGAGGCACACTGAGCCAGGCGCCGGAGCCGAAGACCACCGCACTGCTGGCTCTGGGCCTCCTCGCGGTCTGCACGAGAGTTGCGGTCGCCCGGCGCGTCCGCAGGCAGGAGAACCCGCCTGAGCACGGTCTCAGTGGCTGAGCGCAAGCCTGAGAGGACCTAAGCGTAGGCACTCGGGTTGACTCACGCGCTGGTGGCCCTCAGCTACTCCCCCACATAGCCCCGCTGCCGCCACACCTCGCGGCAGAAGGCGACCTGCTCCTCGGTGGGCTCCTTGCGGCCCTCGATGCTCGGCCAGGGATCACCCTCACGCGGATCGGGGCGCCAGTCGTCGCCCTCGTAGACTACACGGTCCTCCTCGCGGCGGAAGTCCGGCACGTCGATGGTGTTGCTATCGCTCAGCGCCGAGCGGTAGGCCAGGGGGCCGATGATGGACATGGTGACGCCGCGATACACGTCCAGGAAGGGCGGCTCGTTGCGGCGGATGGCCTCCGCGAAGTGGTAGTTCATGAAGAAGTCCCCGCCACCGTGCCCGGCGCGCATGGCCTCCTCGTGGAACTCGGGGAAGTCAGGTCGGTAGATGACCTCCTCGGGGTGGCGCCGCTCTTCGTGGTACTGCTCGCGCCGCACCCGAAGCATGCTCCGGTCGCCCCAGCGCAGATTCTCCATGGCGCCGCGGGAGCCGTGCACGCGCACCCACACGCCGTGGCCTCGCAGATACACCTGCACCAGCCGCACGACAGCCCCGTTGTCCATGCGCAGCGCGATCATCGAGGAGGCGTCGTTGAACTTGATGGTGCGCTGCCCCACGGGGTCGTCATCACGGCGAACCATGATGAAGCCGTTGACCTTCTCCGGCCACGTCTCGGTGATGAACATGATCGGCGCCAGCGAGTGCGTGCAGTAGTAGGTCGCGGGGATCCAGTTACGCCAGTGATAAGTGCCCGGCGAGCGGCCCATGGCGACCTCGGCCGGGTCGGGATGGATGTACTCGCCCTCTGCGTACATGACGGTCCCAATCTCCCCCGCCTGGTAAAGCCGCCGCATCTCCTGGTTGAAGACCATGTAGGGGTAGTTCTCGGCGAACATATAGATGAGCCCGGTCCGCTCCACGGTGCGGATCAGCTCCACCCCCTCGGCCAGCGTGAAGCAGGCGGAGGTCTCGCTCATGACGTGCTTCCCGGCCTCCAGAGCCTTGATGGCGAAGGGCGCGTGCTCGTGGAAGTAGTTCGCGAGGATCACCGCGTCCATGTCGTGCTCGAGGAACTCCTCATAGTCCACATAGGTGGCGACACCGAGCTGCTGCCCGGCCTGCTCGAGGCGCTCCTCCCAGGTGTCACACAGGGCGACCAGCTCCATGCCGACATGCGGCCCGGTGCCGCGCGCGAATGACATGCCGCGACCGACTCCGATTACACCGACTCTGATGGGGTCCATCTGTGGCCTCCTTCGAGCAAGCTGTCTACGGTCAGACGAGTGGGCCGCGCGGCGCCCGGTGAGGCCTGTGAGCGTAGCGAACAGGCCGAAGGTTCCACCCCGGCCCGCCAGGTGGCTCTACCCACGGGCTAAACGGCACGCAGGCGAGGGCGCCTGCGCTACTTGACGAGTGGGCCGGGGTGGAACGTGCGCGGTCAGTCGCTACCGCTCCTGATCGCGCCCCGCTCGCCATGCTCGCGGCGGCCCCTCCAATCCCGCGAGTTAGCACCAGCCCGACCGCCGCTGTCGTTCGCCGTCGCTCGCCGCGCGTCGCTGCCACGCGCTCACATTTCGACGCACGCCGCGCCGGCCCTGCCGGGCCGCCAGAGGGTCACCGGGCAAAGGCTCGTGACCCATCCGGCAGGAGGGAGGACACAACGGACGGGGCCCGGAAGTCTACCGCCGCTGCGTCACCCTGTGGTGTGCAGAAGCAGGGCTGGCCTGAACCTCTCACGGCGCCCGTTGGCGACTGCTCGCGAGCTGTGAACCTGCCTGGCCGTGATCGACCACCTGATTGAGGGAGCACTGTGAATCCGATTGGAAGCGAGACCGTCCTGCAGATGCTGCGGCGATCCTACCTGGCCGTTGACGGCCTGTGGTTCATGATGATCGAGGAGGACGAGGGCCTGGAGCGCGCAATGGAGCTGGATGAGCGCGTGTGGCAGGTGATGCCCAAGATCCAGGCGCGCAGGGCCCGGGAGCTGCTGGGAGTGGAGGGGTCGAGCCCGGCCGACCTGGTGCGGTGCATGGCGCTGAAGTTCGCCGCCGAGGGGCACGACTTCGTGCTGCGGAGGACCAGCTCCGAGGAGGCGAGCGTGGTCATCAGACAGTGCCCCTGGCGCGAGGTGCTGCAGTCCGCCGGCAGGATGCACCTGGCGGCGGAGATCGCCAACCGCATCTGCGCCACGGAGGGCGCTGTGTGGGCCTCCGAGTTCGACGAGAGCATCCAGTTCGAGCTACGGGAGGCCCTGTGCACGAGCGGCGACTGCTGCCGGTTCGTCTTCCGAGCGACGGACTGATCGCGCCGCATATCGGCGATCAAGCACGGAGCGGACGCCGACGCGGTGGCCACGGGTCTTAGCCCTCTCTCGTGAGCTCATCGCTCGCAGCTCGCCGCCCGCGGCCACCTGATAGCTGACGCAGGGATCGAGTGACCCGAATATGCCGCGCGAGCCTTTGACGACTCTCATCAAGCCCGCGGGCCCGGACTGCAACCTGGCCTGCACCTACTGCTTCTACCGCGACAAGGCGGCGCTGTATCCCGACTCGGCCAGGCACCGCATGTCCGATGAGACGCTGCGGGAGCTGGTGCGCAAGTACATGAACTACCACGACGAGATGGTGCCCTTCGCCTGGCAGGGCGGGGAGCCGACGCTGATGGGCCTCGACTTCTACAAGCGTGCGGTGCGGTACCAGCAGCTCTACGGCCGCCCCGGACAGAGCGTGTCCAACAGCATCCAGACCAACGCCATCCTGCTGGATGACCCGGCGTGGGCCCGCTTCCTGCATGAGTACCACTTCCTGGTGGGGGCGAGCATCGACGGGCCAGCAGAGGTGCATGACGCCTTTCGGGTCACGCACGACGGTCGGGGATCGCACGCCCGGGTGGTGGCCGCCATCGAGACTCTGCTGGCGCACGAGGTCGAGGTCAACATCCTTGCGATGGTCCAGCCCGAGAACGTGCACCGTCCGGCGGAGACCTACGAGTACCTGCTCTCGCTGGGGGTGGACTTCCTGCAGTTCATCCCGCTGGCGGAGCCGGCCCCCTCAGGCAAGGGTCTGGCCGAGTTCAGCATCGACCCGCTCGACTACGGGCGGTTCCTGTGCGAGACCTTCGACCTCTGGGCCGCGGAGAGGCCCCGGCCGGCCTACGTCAGGATGTTCGACGACATGCTGGCGGTGGTCATGGGCCACCCCCATCCGACCTGCATGTTCGGGCCGGAGTGCGGCCGGTACTTCGTGGTGGAGCACAACGGAGACATCTACGCCTGCGACTTCTTCGTGGAGCCACAGTGGTACTACGGCAACATCCACGAGATGCGGCTGCATCACATCCCCCGCCTGGAGCGCTACAGAGAGTTCCGAGATCGCAAGACCGCAGGGCTGACCGAATGCGCGGAGTGCGAGTGGTTCGAGCTGTGCCACGGAGGCTGCCCCAAGTACCGGGTGATGCTCGGCGACGCCCGGCGCCCCACCTACTTCTGCGAGTCCTACCGGATGTTCTTCGAGCACGCCTGCGATGCTCTGGAGCAGATGGCGAAGCGGCTGAAGGCGGAGCAGCGGTGATCACAGTGCGTTCACTCAAGATCCTGCGCAGCACGCTTGTGGGGCAGATCATCACATCAGGGGGGCGCGATGCGGATGTGGGCGCAGGCCTGCTACTTTGCCGGAGAGAGAGCATCGCCAGCCACACAAGCGGAGGGGTGACTGTAGAGGAATTCGCCCGTGGGACCGAGGTACGGCAAATGGCCCCGAAGAGGGCTCTCCGGGGCCATTCAGAAAGATTTGGTAGCGCGGGGAGGATTCGAACCTCCGACCTCAAGGTTATGAGCCTTGCGAGCTACCAGACTGCTCCACCGCGCGACGCATTATTAGGATACCAGCCCTCGCCAGGCCTGTCAAGGGTGTTTCTGCCACCTTTCCGCCGCGTGGTCCCCCGCTTTCCGCCATATGTCGGCGGCCAGGAGTTTCGGGGGCGCTACGGTCGCGTGGACACCACCTCGATCCGTTCCGGGTCGCTGTTGCCCAGACGGAAGTCGCCGGTGGCGGGCTCGAGGTAGACCACGGGGGTGTTGAGGTGCTCGACCTCGGGGCTCTCCTCCCGCCATTGCTCCAGCAGTATCCGGCGGCAGGTCGTGTCAAGGGCCACCGGGTCGGTGGAGGCCAGAATACCGCGGTAGAGCCAGGTCTCCAGCGTGGCCTGACCCTCGGCCCGGCGCCACCCGGGCCGAAGCGCATCGACAACGTGCAGCACCGTGGCCCGGCGCAGCGACGCATTCGCTGCCGCCTCGGCCAGCTTCTCGGGCTCCCGCCGCAGCCGCTGCCGGTCCACGTAGGGCACGGAGTTCAGGCAGTTCGCGAGGGCCGCGTACATCCCAACCTGCTCGTCGATCCGCAGCCGCGAGACGTTCACGATCTTCGTGGTGTAGTCCAGCACGATGCGGCTGATGCCGCTGCGGTAACCCTCGGCGTCACTGGCCATGACGCGGACGCCGGGCGTCCGGCCGCTGAGGTCGAAGCCGGCGCGAAACAGCTCGGCCTCGTCGCCCGAGTAGATGATGATGTTGCGCAGGCGCACGCCGGTGCCCAGGATGCGCAGGATGAGCGCCTCCAGCACCTCCTGATGCACCTGAAGCTGCCCCACGTCTAGCTGAATGCCGACGCGGTCGTTGGGCTTGAACAGCATCGACCAGGCGTCCTCAGCGTCATCGGCGCCCAGGGCCACCGTGACCGCGCGGTCGAGCAGCAGCTCGACGATGCCGTACTCGACCTTCCCCTCCGGGTAGATGTACGGCGTCAGCGGTCCCTCAGGCGCCATGATCCGCTCCGCCTGGGCCACAGCCACCCTGGACTGTTCCGGGACGCCCGGGCCGGCACGGGCGATCTGGGCCGCCATGAGGCACAGGCAGACTCCGGCGGCCCCCATGATCCAGCCGCTTGATCTCTGCCTGCCTGGCAGCACCCGGCCTCACTCCACCTGCATATGGTTCCGACCTCCCCGCACTACGTCTGACAGGCAGACACACTGGTTTGTTTCGCGCCTCAATCTCGCTCAAGCCTGCGAGCGGCGAGCAGAAGCCCGGCCACCGTCTTGCTGTCGCGCAGCTCCCCCGAGCGGCAGCGGCGCAGCGCCTCGTCGAAGGCCACCCGAACCACCTCAATCTGCTCATCCGGGTCCGCCTGTCCGGCCTCCGCCTGCAGCTCGGTGGCCAGATAGATGCAGATGAGCTCAGCGCTGTACCCCGGCGCGGTGTAGAGGTCCGCCAGATGCTCGATACGGCCCGCCCCATGCCCGGTCTCCTCCACCAGCTCGCGCCGCATGGTCTCCTCCGGCCGTTCGTCCGGCTCCAGCGTTCCGGCCGGGATCTCCAGCAGCACCTCGCCGACGGGATGCCGCCACTGCCGCACCATCAGCACCTCGCCCTCTGCGGTCAGGGGCACCGCCGCCACGGCCCCGCGGTGCTCCACGACCTCGCGCGTGGATCGCCTGCCTCCAGGAAGCTTCACGTGGTCCACCCGCAGACCGACCACCTTCCCGGAGAACACCCGCTCGCTGTCCAGCGTCCGCTCCATCAGCCGCTCCGTGGCGCCTTCACTCACCTGAGCTACCTCCGTCGCCGGAATCGTCGCACATACTGGCCTTCCGCATGACTGACCGGGGACCTGCCGCGCAGGAATGGGCTGCCGCCGCGAGGAAACGCACGCAGACGTCGAAAGATCAGGCATAAGAAGGGATCGCGCTGCCATGAGCGACCAGGCCACCGCTTCGTTGCGGTGGATTGACTGCAACGCCCGCATCGGCCGCTGGAGCTCTCCGCAGCCGGAGCAGTTCACGGAGCCGGCAGAGCTGATGGCCGCGTGGGATCGGGTGGGCATCGACGGTGGGCTTGTATACCACTCCTGGGCCTGGGAGTGGTCCGCGGAGCGGGGCAACCGGCGGCTGCTGGATGAGATCGATAGCCAGGAGCGCCTGCGCCCCTGTTTCGTGGTCCTGCCGCCGGCCACGCGGGAGATGGACCCGGCCGTCGAACTGGCGGCGTGCATCCGCCACCTCCACGGCGCGGTGCGCATCTTCCCGAAGATGCACAACTGGTCAGTCCGCGACTGGTGTGCCGGAGCCCTCTTCGAGGCTCTCGCCGATCAGGGCGTCCCGGTGCTGGTGGACATCAAGGAGGTCGACTGGGACTCAATCGCCGCCATCGTCGCAGGCCATCCGGACATGCCGGTCATCGTGCTGAACTTCTACTACCGTGTTGACCGTTGGATCTACCCCCTCCTCGAGCGCCACGACAACTTCCACATCGAGGCCAACACCTACGGAGTCTTCCGCGGCATCGAGGGGATCGTGGAGCGCTTCGGCCCTGAGCGCCTCGTCTTCGGCACCGGACTGCCGGAGCTGGAGGCGGGCGGGCCGATGGCGCTCATCTCATACGCAGAGATCTCCGATGAGGATAGGCGACTGATCGCCGGCGGGAACCTCCTGCGCCTGCTCGGTGAGGAGGAGTGAGCGCCATGCCCATGAGCCTGCAGGAGCACGCGCTGACCGGAACGCCGCTTCATGACGTCTTCGTGGTTGACGCCCACGCGCACATGGGTCCGTACTTCGCCTTCAACATCGGCGAGGAGGGCTCGGCGGAGGCCATGGTTCGCTCCATGGACCGCCTCGGCATCGACGTCTCGCTCGTCAGCCCCCACATCGCCATAACCTCCGACTACCGTGAGGGCAACCGCCAGGTGGCGGAGGCCGCTGAGCACTTTCCGGGCCGCATCGTGCCCCTCGTGGTCGTCAACCCGAACTACCCGCCCGCCGAGATCGAGGCCGAGATCGAGCACTGGCACGAGGCCACGGGAATCGTGGGCTTCAAGTTCCACTCGGGCCTGCACAGCGCCACCTGCCTCGACGAGAGCTACACCCCGGCCTACGAGTACGCCGACGAGTACGGCGTGCCCATACTGTCGCACTCCTGGAACGGCGAGGGTGGGCGCGAGGCCGTGATCGAGAAACTGTCAGAGCGCTACCCCAACATCGCCTTCATCAACGCGCATTCCTCCAGCGGCTGGGAGGTCATAGACGCCGCCTGCGACCTCGTCGAGCGGTTCGACCGCGTCCACCTGGACCTCACCGGCTCCCTGCTGGTCTACGGAGGGCTGGAGCGGATGGTGGCGCGCGTCGGCGCCGAGCGCATTCTGTGGGGGACCGACAATCCCTTCATCGACCCACGGCCGGCGCTGGGGAGGATGCTGTGCGCCCGCGTCTCCGACGAGAGCAAGCGGGCGATGCTGGGGCTGAACGCCAGGCGGTTGTTCGGCCTCTGAGGCGCGCCCGCGCGGGGCTCGGAACTGGCGAGGCGCAGAGCAGGCGAGAGGTGACACCATGGAGATCATGCAGGCCATCAGAGGACGCCGGAGCATCCGCCGGTTCCGCACCGAGCCTATCCCGCCGGAGACGCTGGATGCGGTGCTTGATGCCGCGCGCTGGGCGCCGTACGGGACCGCCAGCGACGAGCGCGTGCTGCTGGCGCTGGCGGGCGAGCCCAAGAAGCGACTCGTGCGCTTCCTCTCCGCGCGGCTCGAGGAGGTCCTGGAGGCGATGGCTGAGGGCCCCTCCCGGCGCACCCTCACCTACGCCCGCTCACTTGTGCCGGTGGTCGATGACGCCCCCGTCCTGGTGGCCGTGTTCACCGCCGTGGGCCGGGAGGGCCCGGAGCTGTCCATCGCATCGGCCGCCTGCGCGGTGCAGAATCTGATGCTGGCGGCCCACGCGCACGGCCTCGCGAGCTGCTACATGACCGGCGCCATCTACCTCGCCGACGAGATCGCGCACCAGCTCGGCATCAGCCAGCATCGCCTCGTAGGACTGGTTCCTCTGGGGTATCCCGCGGCCGGGGGCGCCGAGCGCGAGCAGTTTCCGGCTGTCGCCTGGCGAGGCTTCGGCGAGCTTGACCGCGGCGAGCTGCCCGAGGCCGATCAGCCCGAGGTATCCGCCGTGCAAGAGGCCCGCCCTGGGGCCGGAGAGCACGTGCTGCTGATCACGGACACGCCGGACGTTGACGCCCGCATCACCGAGGTACTCCGCCGGGCCGGCTACCAGGTCAGAGTCGCGGGGCCCGCCGACGGCCTGCAGGCCTTCAAGGAGCAGTGCCCGGACCTGACGATCATCGACGCCATCCTGGGGCACGCCAGCGGCTATGCCCTGGCCGAGCGGATCCGCGACCACGTGGAGGGGCCCTGTCCGGTCATCGTCGCCACCGCCGCCTACGATGCCGCGGACGAGGAGCAGGCTCTCGTCGCCGGCGCCTCCGACGTGCTCACCAAGCCCGTCCGCGATCACGAGCTCCTGGCCCGCGTCCGCTTCCTGGCCGACAGCCGGGGCCTCTACGAGCAGCTCCAGGAGCGCGCTGAGGAGCTGGAGCGCGTCAACGAGGAGCTGCGGGAGCTCCAGCAGATGCGCGATGACCTCACCCACATGATCGTTCACGACATGCGCACGCCCCTGACCAACATCATCACCGGGCTGCAGACCGTGGAGGCGGCCGACTACGACGATGAACTGGCCCGGGAGTTTTTGCCCGAGGCCATCAGCGCCGGCCTGGATCTCTCGGACATGGTGAACAACCTGCTGGACATCTCCAAGATGGAGGCCGGGGAGGTGGAGCCCGAGCGCGAGGAGCTGCGCGTGGCCGAGGTGGTGGCCGAGGCCTGCGAGCGTGTGGACCACCTGGCGGCGGAGCGCGGCGTGGAGCTGTCCGCCGACGTGGAGGACGGCCTGGAGCTGTGGGCGGACCGCCAGCTCGTAAAGCGCGCGCTGGTCAACCTGCTGGGCAATGCGGTCAAGTTCACGCCCGACGGCGGCTCCGTGCGCGTCGAGGCCGCCCGGGCCGACGGCGCCACCCGCCTCTGCGTCCACGACACCGGCCCCGGCATTCCGGAGGACCAGCAGGACCGCCTCTTCCGCAAGTTCTCCCAGCTCGACACCGACCAGGCCAAGCAGGGGACCGGCCTGGGGCTGGCCTTCGTACGCATGGCCGTGGAGGCCCACGGGGGCGAGGTCTGGGTGGAGAGCGAGGTCGGCGAGGGCAGCTCCTTCTGCTTCACGATCCCCCAGCAGCCGCGCTGACGCGCCGCGCCGGCGCCTCACGGCAGCCGCAGCGGATACTGGCCGTACTGCATGATCAGCTCCCGCACCAGCCTCATGGTCGCCACGGAGATGTCCGGGGCGACGGAGTGCGTGCCGATCGCCAGGCCGCCGCCGACGCCCGCCGACAGCACCTCCAGGACGTGCTCCCGCACCTGTTGCGGGTCGCCCCGCGGCAGGATCTGGGCGTTGTCGAGGCCCCCCAGAAGGGCCAGATTCTCGCCGTAGCGCTCCCTCAGCTTCGTCGGGTGCAGACCGGTGTGATACTCCACGGGGTTGATACCGTCAAAGCCCAGGTCGATGAACAGGTCCAGCAGGGGGCCGATGTTGCCGTCGCTGTGCAGAATCACCTTGCGGGCCCCGGCGTCCTTGAAGCTCTCGACCAGATGCGCCCACGCCGGCGCCAGGACGCGTTCGGCCGTGGCCGGCGAGAACATGGGGCCCTTGGTTGCCGCCATGTCGTCGTAGACCCAGATGCCGGTGTCATAAAGGTCCCACCGCCGCAACTCCTCGACACCGATGGCCGCGATGTGCCGCGCCGTGCGCATGGCCATCTCCGCGGCCATCTGAGGGTCGGCGGCCAGGTCCAGCAGCCACTGCTGCTCCCCGCGCATGAAGCCGGTGCGGATGAACGGCCCGCCGACCTTCGCGAAGACCGCGTAACGCCCCTTGCGCTGCTCGATGACCGCGTCCACGCCCTGGTAGCGACTCTCCAGGGAGGGCGCCTCGAACTCCCCGTGCCGGAGCGCTCCGCTTTCCTCGTAGGCCACCTCGATCTGCTCGTAGAAGTATCCTCCGGAGCGGATGCGCCGCACCTGGCCCCAGCCGTCGCGCTGCAGGCTGTACTCCCCATCCGCCCCCAGCTCGCCGGCCAGACTCGGCCACGGCGTCTCGTTTCCGACCGCGATCCAGATGTCCACCAGGAAGTGGTCCTCCAGATCCTCGTCGGTCCCCGTCTCCTTCCGCCACATCTGCTCGAACTCTCTCCAGAACGCCAGCGGGGCGACCGGGACGCGGTCGGGCTCCTCGAACTCGAGTGCAGTCATCACCCGTTGCTTCGATGTCATCGTCAGCGCCTCTCCAGGCGAGCATGCCGACGCAGGTCAGTTCGCCGCTCGCGCTCGACGGCCTGCCCGTCTGCGGAGCGGAGGTGCTGCCCACCGTGGCGTGGAAACTCTCCTCGGCCGGGGCTCAGGCTCCGGCCTCGTCGGTCCGTCGGGGAACATGTCGTGGGCCAGAAGGCTCAAAGGGATACGGCTGCTGCCTGACCCGCCGACACCCATCATGCGAATCATCGACCACTACATCCTTGGCGAGGCCCTCGGGCCCTTCCTGGTGGCCCTGCTGGCATTCATCGTGCTGATCACCGGCCACATGCTCTTCACGGTGGTGGAGGTTATCGTCGAGCATGGGGTCCCCTTACCCTCGGTGCTGCGGTTCGTGGCTCTGCAGGTGCCGGGGGCGGCCGTGATGGCGCTGCCGGTCGCCACGCTCATGGGCTGCTCGCTGGCGGTGAATCGCCTGGCGTCAGACCATGAGATCGTGGCCATGCGGGCCGGCGCCGTCAGCCTGTGGCGCGTGCTCGCGCCGCTATGGGCGCTGGGCGCGGTGGCCAGCGTGGTGACGCTGGCGCTGAGCGAGGGCGCCGTGCCGTGGTCGCGGCAGCAGGCCGAGCACCTGGTGCGGGACATGGTGCTCCGCCGACAGTCACTCATCTTCGAGCCCGGTAAGTTCACCGACACCGGGCAGGGCATCCAGGTGTTCGTCGGGGACCGGAGCCGGAGGCAGGACGAGTTGCAGGATGTGCTCGTGTTCCTTCGGACACAGCCCGAGGACTGGCCCCTGCTGGCGGCGGCGCCCAGGGCCGTCTTCCGCGGCGACCGACTCCACCCGGTCGGCGCCAGATTCTACTACTTCGACGGCCGCGGCCTCACCACGTTCCGGCCGGCCGTTGTGAGCGTGGACCTGCGCCGGGTCGGCACAGGCTCGGGAGGGGCCCCGGGGCCCACGGGCCTGTCGGAGATGACCCTCCGGGAGCTCGCCGCGGGGGCCCGGGAGCGCGAGCAGACCGCGCAGGGGAGCGGTCGCTCCTACGCCATGGAGCTTCACGCCCGCCTCGCCATGGCCGCCTCCTGCCTGGTGTTCGCGGCCCTGGCCGGCCCGGTCACGCTCCGCTTCGCGCGCGGGCAGAGCCTGGTGGGGGTGATGGCGGCAATGATCATTACCTTCGCCTACTTCCTGGTCATGATCTGGACCAGGGCGCTCGGCGAGGGCGGGGTGCTGCCGGTTCCGGTCGCCGCCTGGGCCCAGAACGCGGTGCTCATCGCGGCGGCCGCCCTCGGCGTGCGCCTGCTCCGCTGACTGCGCCTGCGGGGTGTGCGATGAGGACGTGCGTGTGGGCAATCGGCTGCATCCTCGTGGCGGCGGCCCCGCTGGTGCCGTCACCGTCGGATGCTGCCCCATGCGGGGGGCAGGTCGCACAGCTCACCGACCAGCAGACGCCCCCGCCGCCCCCTCCACGCACTGCTCCCCCACCGGTGCCCTCACAGCGCGACCGGCCGGGGACCACTGCGGCGGATGAAGCCGCCGCCGAGCCCCCCACGCAGGCGAACGATGAGAGCGCGGCCGATGCAGACGCCGGAGGAGACTGGCGCCCCGAGCCCTCCGAGCAGA
>JBNGDZ010000053.1:8384-15191 GCA_049975765.1 Armatimonadota bacterium | reverse complement strand
GCAGGCCGGCTTCTTCCGCTTCGTCGCCGAGCTGGCCAGCAAGGTCATGAAGGCGGAGGAGCGCGACCTTACGCGGGTCTGGGAGTCCGTCAACATCGCCGCCGGGGCCATTCGCGAGAAGAACGCCGAGCAGATCCGGGAGATCCTGGGCGAGGCCAGGGAGGCGCTGCACGACATCGGCGACCGGCGGCGGAAGATGGGCGCCACCATCCAGCAGGCCCAGCAGCAGGTCCGCTCCCAGGAGCCTCCGGGCGAGCGGCAGGAGCGCGCTGAGCGGCAGCAGCGGGAGCGCATGGAGGCGATGATGGCTCGCATCGGGGCGATCCTCACGGAGGTTCGCGAGCTGCCCGAGGACCAGTTCCGGGCCAACCGGCGCGCGATCGTCCAGCAGCTTCTGGCAGCGCTGCGCGCTCCGGCGGAGCCGGGCCCTGCCGAGGAGATGACGCCGGAGCAGCGCGTCCGAGCCAAGATGCGGCTGGCCGGCGAGATGTATCTGCAGCTCAAGCGGGAGACCGACGCCGACACATCCGAGCTAGACGCGCGCTTCGACGAGGCCCGCCAGCTCATCACCGAGCACCGCTACGAAGAGGCGGAGAAGCTCGTCGATGCGGGTGTCGGCCGCATGCGCGCCATGATGGCCGAGGCAGGCGGCAGTCAGCTCGGCGACGACACCCTCGCGCCGACGCCTCTCGAGCAGCAGCCGCAGCTCGACCTGCGCGGGATCGGCGCCGACGAGCCCATCGTGCCGCCGCCGCCCCCGGTCGGCGAGGAGACGCGCCTCAACCTGGACACCGACCTTGAGACAGAAGTGCTCACCGAGGAGAGCGATCAATGAGAGTTGCCTTCATCGGCGTAGGACACTGGCATGCCCCCGAGTTCTACCTGCCTGCCCTGCTCAGCCGCGACGTGGAGCTGGTGGGAATCTCGGATGGCGAGCGGGAAGCCGTGGACCGGATCGCCGCGCAGTTCGACCTCGACTGCGCGCGGTTCACCGACTTCCGCGAGCTGCTGGACGAGGTGGAGGCCGACATCGTGTGGTCCTCGGCGCCCCACGACGAGATGTCCGACGTCGCCGCGGAGCTGGTCGCGCGCGAGCAGCCCTTCCATATGGAGAAGCCTATGGGGCTGGACTGGACCGTGCTCCAGCCGCTGGCAGCCCGCGCCGAGCAGAAGCAGCTCTTCACCTCCGTGGCCCTGGTCAGCCGCTACTACGGCGTGGTCCAGCGCCTGCGCGAGATGCGACTGGCCGGGGAGCTGGGCATGCCGGTGCACTATTACTACCGCCTCTTCGCCGGCAGCCCGGAGCGGTACATGGAGGCGCACTGCGAGTGGATGCTCGACCCGGCGCGGTCGGGCGGCGGGCCGCTGTACAACTTCGGCCCCCACATCGTTGACACGTTCATCCACCTCATCGACGACGTGCAGGAGGTCACCGCGCGGTGGAGCCACGGGGTGCGCCATGCGGAGATCGAGGACCACACCTCCCTCATGCTGGTGGGCAAGGAGACCGGCGCCATCGGCGTCGGCGAGGTCTCCTACACCGCCCCGGAGGGCTACGAGCGCTACTTCTCGGTGACCACTGACCGGCTGCACGTGGGCGGGGACGTCGGCGACGAGGACCTGCTGCTGCGCGATGGCCCGAGTGAGCACGTGGGCGGCATGACGGGGCTGGAGGTCTACGACCACTACGTGGGCGATACCCTGGAGCGCTTCGCGGCCGGTGAGCGGGCTATCGCCACCATCAGCGACATGGTGCCCGTTCTGCGTGTCATGAATGCCGCCGCCGAGTCTGCCGCTGTGGGCAATACGGTGGTTCTCGGATAGCTGTCCGGGTCGCTGGAGGCCGGGCCAAGCAGCCGGCTTCAGGGGGATATGACCGTGGCGGATGACAGGGGCGCCCAGGTCTATCGCATCGGCCCGCGCATGGGCTACATCTACGGCGTGGTGCTGCTGCCGGTGGCTGCGGCCATCGCGATTGGGCACGTGCACACCGACTACATGTGGGATGAGGACCGGCTGGTGATGGCGGGCCTCGCGGCGCTGACCTTCGGTGGGCTGGCCGTTTGGAACATCCTCCGCGCCTTCATCCCCGCCGTGATACTCACGCGCCGGAGACTATGCGTCCGCGAGTGGTGGGGCACGTCGCGCTGCGTGCCGCTGGATCGCATCCGGAGGGTGACCTGGAGCTTCCACTACGCGGCCGAGGGCCTGCTGGGCGACAGCCCGGAACGCGCGTGGCTGGAGGTGGAGCTGAGCGGCCAGCACGCACGCCCGCGGCGGCTGGTGCTCGACTACGGCGGCCGCCCGCGGCATGGCGAGATGCAGCGGCTGGTACGCGATCTGGGCCTCCACGCCGGGCTGCGCTCGACGGATGGCGATACACTGACCGGCCTCTCGGACATCGCCGGCCAGGTCGTCCTGGAGCGATGAGCAGAGCTTGCCCGTCGGACGTGTGAAGCGGCGGCGCGGCTACAACGACTGACGACCGACGACCCGTGGGTCTGAAGCCCCGGCTCCGGACGGCGGCTGGTGGCAATCCATCATCATGGGAGGCGGGCGCCCTCGCCCGCCTGGGGGGGCCCGCTGCTGTTGGCGTTGGCCGCATGGAGAGGCCGGACCACCCAGCCTGTCCGTTACGTCTGAGTCGGTGTGATTGCGCCGCGGTTGGTGTGGAGGTTGCCGGGGGCAAACCTGTGCTGACGAGAGTGCATTCGGCGCCATCTGACACCTGGCCGGACAGGCTGCACCGTCCGGCCCGCCGTGGCTCAGATTGGGCCGCGAGGGCTGACGGCGAGGAGAACCGGCCGGGCGGGTGAGGTGCATTGCACCTCCCGGAGGCCCGTCCCTCCAAACGGCACGGCAAGGGTGTGCCGGCGAGGGCGCTCGGACCACGGACCACATACGAAAGACGGCCGGCGAGTGCGTTGTGGCCCAGTCGTTGGCCCTCAGCTTGACACTTTCACCTTGAGGCTTGTAGCTCCCGACGTCCCCCCGGCGCTGCCGCCCTTCACCGCGTAGGTCGGGCTTCCAGCCCGACGCCGTGGCTGGGGCGGGCGCCTGGCAGCCGACGCTTCATGGACATACCCCCCGCGTGGTAGCAGGAATCGACAACCCCGGGATGGAACCCACCTGTGGCCGGACAGCAGCATTTGCATCCCTCGCGAGGCACGCGAGAATGGGATCATCGATGCTGACTGCTGACACGCCGAGGCGCGCGGCGGAGAGCGAACGGAGGAGATTGCCCATGCCAGGGAGGTCGCCGGTCGGGATCGGCGTCTCCACAGGGCTGCTGTTCACGAGCCTGCTGATGGTCCCCGACGCGGACGCGCAGCATGAGTACCCGTATCACCAGGAGCGCGAGCTGCTCGTTGTCACGCGCGGTGACGAGATCGTGGAACGGCTGCCCTGTGAGCGGATACCGCTCGCGGGCGGTGATCGCTGGGGCAACGACCATATCAGAGCGCACGTGGGGCGGACCACGGATGGCACAATCTACGCTGAGGTGGGCGGCGGATACGGCGCCTATTGGGTTGTCGGCGAGGTGAGGGGTATCATCTTCGCCTCCAGCGACGGTGGCCGCACGTGGCAGAGCCGGAATGTGGACCTTCCCGACGAGCGCGTCGTCGGCGCCTTCACAGTGCTCGATGACGACTCGTTCCTGGCAGCCGCAACCCAGCCCTCCGACACCACCATCTCGTACTTCCGATCCAAGGACCGGGGCCAGACGTGGGAGCCGGCGTCAGAGGTGACCAGTGAGCCGTTCCGGAATGTCTACATCGACGGCAACCTGGTGCAGTTGCAGGACGGCACGATCCTGAGCTTGGCCCACTACTCGGTACCGCCTCCCGAGGGCGCGCACTTCTCCCAGGGGACCTCCGTCCAGTATGTCCTGCGCTCCACAGACGGCGGGAGAACCTGGGAGGGCGGTCCCGATCCGACGCTGTGGCAGCCGATACTCGACGCGAAGCTGACGGTGGCGCCCGTCGGCCCGGACTCGTGCATACCGGGCGTGGGAGGCACCTTCCCGGGCTGCTATGAGACGGGCCTGGCGGAGCTGTCCGACGGCAGGATCGCGGCCGTGCTGCGGTTCTCGGGTCCCCAGTACCCGTGGCATGAGGACTACGTCGAGGCCTGGGGCGGCGCCGAGCCGGACAACATCGGTCGCATCTTCCGCCAGGTGATGCTCAGCTTCTCGTTGGACGGCGGCAGAACCTGGGAGCCGATGCGTCCGTTCGTCGATGCGCAGGGCACGCCGATCATCGTGCAGCAGGAGACCAACGGTCAGATGGTGGAGACGCCGGATGGGCGGCTGGTCCTGATCCATCAGCGGCGGTTCGGCGCCTATCAGCTCATCGCCCGCGTCAGCGAGGACCGCGGCGAGACGTGGCTGCCCGACGAGTACCGGCTCAGCGCGGGCTTTGGCTACTCCGGGAGTGTGGTGCTGGATGACGGCACCATCGTCACCGTGACCGGGCAGACGCTCGACGGCGAGCACGCGGCGCAGGCCATACGGTGGCGTCTGCCCTGAGTGCTTCGCGGCCTGGCCGGTGGTCGTCCCGGGCGCAAGGGCTCCTCGCGTGCCGTAAGGAGATGGCGCAGACCCGCCGGTCCGGTCCGGGGCGTCCCGGTCCGCGTCCTGCACAGCGTGGTGAGATTGCCCTGGCGGCCGCCAGGTGTCCAGCATAGTGTCGAAGGAGAGATTGGATGAGGAGGTCAGGCTTCACGCTCATAGAGCTGCTTGTGGTTGTGGCAATCATCGCCATCCTGGCAGCAATGCTCTTCCCCGTCTTCCACAGGGCCCGGGAGGCGGCGCGGCGCGCCAGCTGCGGATCGAACCTGCGCCAGCTGGGGCTTGCATGCAGGATGTACTCCCAGGACTACGACGAGTGGCTGCCCTGCGATTACTACGCGTGCAACAGCAGCACCACGCACGCTCGCCTGGTGGGCCAGGTCGAGCCCTACATCGAGAATATGCAGATCCTCTACTGCCCGTCCATCGGCGCCACCAGTCAGTGGATGACGGACTACGTGCCCACAGAGGCCAATCGCCAGGCCGGCAACATCGGCTACTACTACTTCAGCTTCGACCGCGTTCCCAGCACCGTGGTCCCCGGCAGGCCGGACTACAACACCTGGGTTTCGTGGGGCTTTTTGAGAAAGCGTGGAGGGGACAGGCCGCGGATGATGAACGAGATGTGGGAGACTGACAGTTGGCTGTGGTCCGATGCCTGGTGCAAGCTCACGCGCACGAACTATGGGGTGACGCTGCACGGCTCGCACCGGTGCTCGATCAACATCTGCTACCTGGATGGGCACGTGAAGTTCCAGCCGTCCCCGGCCAGGCTCGTGTTCAAGTAGGTCCGACGGGGCACCATGACCCGGCCGGGGCGAGGAGGAGACCGCCGATGCGCTCGACACGGCGCGCGCTGCTGTTGTCGGTCCTGATCGCCTCCGCCGCGCTCATCGCGACCGCCGCCTGGGCCCAGGACTGGCCCACCTGGCGACATGACTCGTCTCGCAGCGGCATCACCGACTCCCATCTGGACATGCCCCTTGCGCTCCGGTGGACCTACGTGCCGCGGCATGCTCCGAGGCCGGCCTGGCCGGAGCCGGGCCGGGAGCTGAACCGCATGGCCTTCGACTACGCGCCGCAGGTGGCGGTCGGCGACGGGCTGGTGTTCTTCGGCTCGACCGCCGACCACCGCGTCCACGCCCTGGACCTGGCGACGGGCGAGCCGCGGTGGAGCTTCTTCACCGGCGGGCCGGTGCGCTTCTCGCCGGTGGTCAGCGACGGGCGGGTCTACGTAGCCTCCGACGATGGCTTCCTGTACTGCCTCGCCGCCGCCGATGGCTCCCTGCAGTGGCGCTTCTATGGCGGCCCCGCCCACGAGATGGTGATGGGCAACGAACAGCTCGTCTCCCGGCACCCTCTCCGCTCCGGCGTGGTGGTGGAGGACGGCGTGGTCTACTTCACCGCCGGGATGTGGCCCAGCGACGGCGTCTTCGTCTACGCCCTTGACGCCGCCGACGGCTCGGTGCTGTGGCGCAACGACACCAGCGGCCGCCTCTATCTGCGCCATCCGCACCCGCCGTCGATGGCGATGAGCGGCGTGGCGCCGCAGGGGTACCTGGTGGTCGATGACGATCAGCTCTTCGTCCCCACCGGCCGGAACGTCCCCGCGGCCTTCGACCGCCAGACCGGGCAGCTGCAGTACTACCATCCGGGGCCGCAGCGGTGGGCGGATCGATGGGGCGGCACCTGGGTCTTCACCGCCTCCGACATGGTCTTCTGCTGGCGCTCCAGGCCGGGCCCGGACATCGACGTGGAGATGGGCGAGCACGAGCCCTGGCCCAAGGACGGCATGGCCGGGATGAAGGCAGAGAGCGGGGAGATCGTCTGGGAGTTCATCGGCAAGTTGCACGCGGTGCTGCGGGATAGCACGCTCTACGCCTCGGGCGGCGGCAGCATCAGCGCCCACGACTTCCAGGCCCTGCTGTCCGGTGAGGAGCCGGAGAAGTGCCGCAAGTGGCAGACGGAGCACGGCCGCGCCTACTCCCTCATCATGGCGGATGACACGCTCGTGGCGGGCGGTCGAGACGAGCTTACGGCGGTCGCGGCCGCGGACGGCCGGGTGCTGTGGCATGGAGAGGTCGAGGGGCAGGTCCGGGGGCTGGCGGCAGCCGATGGAGCGCTCGTGGCGAGCCTGGACGACGGTCGAGTGCTCTGTTACGCACCTCAGGCCGAGACGGCGGGCGAGCCGGCGAGCATCGAGCCGGAGCCTGCCACGACAGCGGACGTATACGCCG
>JBNGDZ010000053.1:0-8358 GCA_049975765.1 Armatimonadota bacterium | reverse complement strand
CTGGACCGAACGGGTGTCACGGAGGGCTACTGCGTGCAGCTCGGCGCCGACGCAGGGCTGGCCTTCGAGCTGGCGAAGCGGTCGGATCTGCGCATCTGGTGCGTCGAGGCCGACCCCGAGCGCGTGGCGCTGGCACGGCGCGCTCTCGAGGCAGCCGGGCTCTACGGTGTGCGCGTGACGGTGCACGAGGGCTCGCCCAGCGACCTGGGCTATCCGCAGTACCTCGCCGATCTGGTGATTGTGGGCCAGGGAATCGCCGGCGAGTCCCCGACCGTTCATCGGCTGCTCAAGCCCGGCGGCGGCGTGGCCTGCCTGGCAACGTCCGGCGCGGTGGTGGCGAGGCGGGCGCCGCTGCAGGGCGCCGGGCAGTGGACACATCAGTACGCGAACGCGGGGCGGACCGGGGCCAGCGATGACAGCGCAGTGCGGGTGCCGGTGCGGATGCAGTGGTTCGGCAAGCCGGGGCCGGCCATGATGGTGACGAGGCACTGGCGCGGGCCGGCGCCGCTGTGTGTGGATGGCAGGCTCTTCGTGATCGGCCAGTTCCGGATCACGGCGGTGGACGCCTACAACGGCCGCGAGCTGTGGGTGCGGGACCTGCCGAAGGCCGGCCGCTTTCCGGTATCCACCGAGGGCGGCAACGCGGCTGCCGACGAAGCCGCGGTCTACGTCGCCGTCGAGGACCACTGCCTGCGCCTGGACATGGCGACGGGCGAGACCGTGACGACCTATGAGATGCCCGGCGGGGAGGGCGATGAGGCTCTCTGGGACTACATTGGCCTGGACCACGACCTGCTGCTGGGCACCTCGGACGGCGGCCTGCTCTTCGCGCTGGACAAGGAGACCGGCCAGCCGCGCTGGACCTACGAGGCCCAGTTCGGTGTGCACCACGACTCAGTGGCGGTCGGCGAGGGTGGGGTGTTCCTGATCGATTCGCCCCCGGCGGCGGAGCTCGACAAGCTGCGGCGCCGCGGCCAGCCGACCCGCGGGCTCTCCAAGCTGGTCAGGCTGGATCTCCAGTCGGGAGAGACTGTGTGGGCGACGCCGTCCATCCTGCCGCGGCGCGACCTGCGGCTGAGCCAGGGCGTTCTGCTGGCGACAGGCGGCGGTCGCATGAGCGCCTACAGCGCCGAGACCGGCGACATCCTCTCCTGGGGCGACGTGGCGATGCAGCGGTTCCCGGTCGTGGTGGGCGACACCATCTACGGCCAGCCGCACGCCTACAATCTGACAACCGGCGAGCGGCTTGAACGCGTGCACCCGCTGACCGGCGAGATGGTCCCCTGGAGCATGCACCGCTCCTACGGGTGCGGCTCGGTCTCCGGGGCGCCGAACCTGCTGGCCTTCCGCTCCAGCACGCTGGGCTTTTACGACCTCGCCGACGACAGCGGAATCCACAACTACGGCGCCATCCGGGCGGGCTGCTACGTGAATGCCATCATGGCGGCGGGCCTGGTTCTGATGCCGCCGGGGGACGCCGGCTGCACCTGCTCCTACAACTTCCAGACGACCGTGGCCCTTGCGCCGACCCAGCGGCAGGAGGAGTGGGCGGTCTTCGCCACGGGCGGCGAGACCACACCCGTCCGGCACGCGCACCTGAACCTGGGCGCGCCGGGCGACAGGCGCGACGAGGACGGGCGGCTGTGGCTCGGGGTACCCAGGCCGGCGGGGCTGGCGGTGCCGCTGGAGGTGAAGCTGGCCGAGGATGGCGGCTATTACCACCACAATGCCGACCAGGTCGAGATCGCCGCCACCGACCGGCCTTGGATCTACGCGACTGGAGTGGAGGGCGTCGAGACCCTGACGCTCACCCTGGAGCGTGAGGAGCCCGCCACCTATCATGTCCGCCTGCACTTCGCGGAGCCGAGCGGGGCGGGAGCCGGTGAGCGGGTGTTCGACGTGCGTGTCGGTCAGCAGACGGTGCTGGCCGGCGTGGATGTGGCGGCCGAGGCCGGTGGCGGCATGGCTGCACTGGTCCGGGAGTTCGATGTGGAGGCCAGGCACGCCATGAGCATCGAGTTCGTGCGACGGGCCTCCCAGACCCAGCCGCCGATCCTGAGCGCGATTGAGGTGGAGGAGCAATGATGGGATGGGCGAGGCGGAGCTGCCTGGTGGTGTCACTGGCGCTGGTCGCTCCCGTGGCGAGCGCCTGCACCACGCCGGTCTACCAGTTCGCCATGAACAACTGGCAACGCAGCGGCTACCATGTGCGCTACTTCCATAGCGCCGCGGATGGCGACGCCGACGCCGAGGCGAACGCCCTGCTGCGCGCGGCCTCGCGGGAGGGCGGGGGCAACGCGAACGTCATCTTCGAGGACGTGGAGGTCGCGGCTGACGGCTCCGTGCCCGCCGAGCATGATGCAGCGTGGAGGGGCCGCAGCGCGGGTGACTTGCCGCTGCATGTGGTGACCTCGCCGCGCGGCCGGACGGTGGTGGCGCGGCGTCTGACGCCGGACGAGGCGGAAAGCCTGGTGCGGTCACCGGCTCGGCGCACGCTGGGCGAGCGGCTGTGCGGCGGTGATGCCGGAGTCCTGCTGGTGCTTCAGGACCCCGCGGCGGGCGATGCCTCGAACGCCCTCAGGACGGCCAGGCGCGTGGCGGTCACCGCTCCCGCGGAGGGCCTAGAGGTTGGCGTGGTGGCTGTGGGCCGCGACGACGCGGCGGAGCGAATGCTGGTCCGGCAGCTCCTGCAGGTCGAAGGCGACCTGTCGGAGATAGAGGGATCGATGGTCTTCGGGATCATCGGCCGGGGATACGCGCTGCCGCCGTACATCGGGGCGGGCGTGAGTGAGGAGGGGCTGGCCGACCTGGTTGCCTTCATGCACGCGCCCTGTGCCTGCGAGATAAAGGCCTCCAATCCCGGCACCGACCTGCTGACCAGCCACAACTGGGCCGCCACGCTTCCACAATGGGCGAGCGGCGTCCCGCTGGAAAGCAGCTTCCTGTTGTTTGACGAGGTGGAGGAGAACGGGGCCGCGTCGGCCACGGGCACCGATCGCGCGGCGGCCGCTGATCGAGCGCGGGAGGACGCCGCGACCGGGCTTGCTCTGGCCGCCGGGCCGGCGGCGGAGGCCGATGCCCCCTCCGCGGTGGCGTCGAAGGTGACGACGCCCTCAACGACGCGCCCTGAGCCCGCGGCGTCAGTTGACGTTCAGGCCGGCGCCGACGAGCCGTCGGAGCCTGCGGTGCCGGAGCAGGCAGAGACGCCAGGGGATGACGCTATGACGGCGCCCCCCCGGTCCGAGGAGGAGACCGCCGGTGCGGCGCCAGTCGCGCGGGACACCGACCCCAAGACCGTGACGGAGGCGAAGGGCCCGGACGAGGCCCCCATGGGGCGCCTCCGACAGTCGCGAGCGCCGGAGCTGCCCCGCGGCGAGGTGCCGCAGTCGCTGGCGCGGGAGTCATCTGAGGCCTCGCTGGCCTCCCTGCTGGGCCCCAGAGTGGCCGCCCTCGTGCTGCTGCTGGCGGCGGCCGCGGTGGGGATCGGCGCGATCGTGATGCGCCGCCGGGCGGGGGGTGGAGTGGGATGAAGGTTCACATGCTGCTTCGCATGATGCTCTCCGAAGTCCGGTTCCGGGCGTTGAGTTCCCTGTCGGCGCTGGCCGCGGTCTTCGTGGCGGTGGCGGTGACGGTCGCGGTGGTCACCACGTGCGAGGCGTCGCGGCGAGAGACCGTGCGGCTGATGCGGAACATGGGCTTCAACCTGCTGATCGTCCCCGCCGGCACCGACATGACGGACTTCTGGGGTGATGGGTTCGCGGAGGGCGATATGCCGGAGGAGTACGTGTACCGGCTCAGCGAGTCGGGGCTGATGACCATCCGGCACCTGGTGGCGCGGCTGCAAAAGCGCGTACAGTGGCGGGACCGACAGGTGCTGCTGACGGGGGTGCTGCCAGAGGTGGCGATGGCTCACCGCACCGCGAAGTCCCCGATGGGCATGGTCGTCGAGCGGGGCACGGCCCTGGTCGGCCACCACCTGGCCCGCAGCGAGAACGTGGCGGCAGGCGACCAGATCGAGGTCCTCGGACGCCGGCTGCAGGTAGAGGGCGTGCTGGTGGAGCAGGGCAGCGTCGATGACATCCGGATCTACACCCATCTGCACGACGCACAGCAGATGCTCGGCGAGCCCGGGCGGGTCAACGAGATCGAGGCACTGCAGTGCCTCTGCCACGGTCGGCAGTCGCTGGCGAACGTCCGGCAGGACGTCCGCGACGTGCTACCGGGCGTGGAGGTGACGGAGTTCCGGTCCATCGCCGTGGCGCGGTCTGAGACACGACGGATGGTGGAGCGGTTCGCGGGCCTGGTGATCCCCGTCATCGTCCTGGCGGCCGCCGTCTGGGTGGGGCTCAATGCCATGCGCAATGTCAATGAGCGGCGCCAGGAGATCGGCATCCTCCGGGCGCTGGGTGTGGGCTCGGGGGCCATCGCAGCGCTCTTCCTGCTCAAGGTCGTGGCAGTCGGGCTGGCCGGCGCAGCGCTGGGCTGGGCGGCCGGCACCTGGCTGGCGGTCGAGCATGGCGCCAACATCTTCCCCCTGACTGCCAAGAAGATCGCGCCCATCTATCCGCTGCTGGGCTGGTCACTGCTGGGCGCGGCCGCGCTGTGCCTGGTCGCCAGCTACCTGCCCGCGCTGTCGGCGGTGCTGCAGGATCCCGCGGAGGTTCTGACGGAGGAGTAACGTGATCGAACTCGAGCAGGTGTCGAAGGTCTACCGCTCGCCTGACGGCGAGGTCCGGGCGCTCGATGAGGTCAGCGTGTCGGTGGGGAGTGGGGACTTCGTCGCAGTCCAGGGGCCCAGCGGCTGTGGCAAGAGCACGCTGCTGTTGACGGCCGGAGGGATGATTCGGCCCACCTCCGGGCGCGTGCTCATCGACGGCCGGGACCTCTACGCCATGTCCGCCGGGGAGCGGGCGCGCCTGCGCGCCAGACGCATCGGCTTCGTCTTCCAGCTCTTCCACCTGGTCCCCTACCTCACCGCGATGGACAACGTGATGGTGCCGGGCGTGGCCGGGGTTGGCGTTGATGCCGGCCGGGCGCGGGAGCTGCTGGAGCGTCTGCAGCTCGGGGAGCGGCTGCGCCACCGGCCATCGGAGCTGAGCACCGGGGAGCGCCAGCGCGTCGCCCTGGCCCGCGCGCTGATCACCGAGCCTGAGATCATCCTCGCCGATGAGCCGACGGGCAACCTCGACCCCGAGAACTCAGCGGCGGTCATGAGCTACCTGGCGGAGTTCCACGAACGCGGGGGGACGGTGCTGGTGGTCAGCCACGACGAGATGGCGGCGCAGTACGCTCGCCGAACGGTACACCTCGACCGCGGCCGGGTGCTCGACGACGCCGTCGCGACCGGCTGATCGCAGTTGCCCTCGACCGCGCGCATCCCGAAGCACGAAGGGTCGGCAGATCGAGCATGGCATATCGGCGAGCGGACTTCGCGCCGCTGCGAGAGACCGGGTACGGAGTGGGCGTACACTGGACGACCGCGACGGTGCCGCGCGAGGGGCAGCCGGTGCCCTACGATCAGGCCGTGGCCGACTTCGACGTCCCGGCCTTCGTCGATCGTGTCAGGGCCATGGGCGCCGGCCATGTGCTCTTCACGTCCACGCATAGCAGGCACCACATGCCCTGCCCGCATCCCGTCGTCGATCGCATCCTCCCGGGCAGGACCTGCGAGCGCGACCTGCTGATGGACCTGGCCGGAGCGCTGGCGGATGAGCAGATCGGGTTCATCCTCTACTACAACAGCGGCATCCACGCCGGCGACCCACAGTGGCGCGAGGCCTGTGGTGCTGACGACGACGATCCCTCCCGCTTCTTCAGCACCTGGCAGGAGATCATCGCCACGCTGGGGGAGCGATACGGGACGAGCCTGACGGCGTTCTGGTTCGACGGCGGCTACGAGCTGGAGGCTCTGGGCGATACGCCGTGGGCGAGCCTCACCGCCGCCGCCAGGGCCGGTCACCCCGGCCGCCTGGTGTGCTACAACCCGGGCATCGAGCGCCACACGCTCTACACCGAGTGTCAGGACTACTGGGCGGGCGAGGTGTGCCGACTCAACTACCTCCCCCGCGGCGAGGCGACGCCCGCCGGCCTGCCGTGGCACGCCTTCGTCTCCTGGCACGGGGACTCCCGCAAGCCCGGCTGCGGCCACTGGTGCATGAACGCCGAGAACCGCGACCTGCCGTGGCGCTCGCCGCCCGCGCAGAGTGCGGCGGACTTCGTCCGGAGCTTTCAGGGCGTGGGCGGCGCGGTCACCTTCAACGTGTTCTGCTACCAGGATGGGAGCATCCACGAGGGCGACATGCGGGTGATGCAGGAGGCAAGCCGCATCATCCGCGGCGCTGCGCGGCAGTGGTGATGAATGACGGAACAAGCCAGGGCCTGTCGCAGGCTCGTTGATGACCTCACATGGCATTCGTGGAAGGTGGCGTCTGAGATGTGGATGATCGCTGTGCTGGCGGCGTCGGCGGCGGTGGCTGCGGAGATGCCGGAGCCGTTCTACAGCTTCGCCTTCGAGAGCGAGACTCTCCCGCACGCGGCCGAGCTGCAGGGCACTGCGACTCTCGTCGAGGGCAGGTCGGGCCGCTGCCTCGAACTCGTCCGTGCCCCGAAGGTCGAGGACCGGACACGGCTCGTGTACAGCAGGCCCGGTCGGCACTGCGGCTTCCCGGACCTGATTCTGCTGCAGAGCGGGGAGCTGCTGGCACACTTCCGCGAGGGGCCGGGGCACGTGGGCCGAGGCGTCATCAGGCAGATGCGGTCCACCGACGGCGGGGAGACGTGGTCGGACCCGGTGACCATCTTCGCGGACCCGGAGTGGGACAGCCGCTCGCACTGCACGGGCATTGAGCTTGAGAGCGGCACCATACTGCTGGGCTTCTACCGGCACCGCACGGGCGCAGATGGGGGCTTCACGCTGGCCCGGGTCCTGCGCTCCACCGATGGCGGCGAGAGCTATGAGGTCATCGACCTGCCCAATCCCTACACCGACACCTACGTCTACAACATCGGCAGGCCGATCCAGCTTCCCGATGGCACGGTGCTCATGCCGCTTCATGGTGAGGTGCCCGAGACCGGCATGAAGGCCACCGGCATCATCAGGTCCGGGGACGACGGCAGAACCTGGGGAGACTTCTCGCTTATCGCGCACGGGACCCGGGACTACTGGGAGGCTAACGTTGCGCTGCTGCCGGGCGGCGAGCTGCTGGCGATGAACCGCAGCGAGCCAGGGCCGTGGATGTGGCAGTGCCGGTCCTCGGACTACGGCTACACCTGGACGGAGCCCGAGAGCTCCGGGATGCGGGGCGACGTGGGCGAGCTGCTGGTGCTCGACAGCGGCAACATCATGTGCGCCTATCGCAGCCAGGAGCCGGGCACCGCAGACACGCGGGCCTCGATCAGCCGCGACAACGGCCATACCTGGACCGACGAGATCGTCATCGACCCCAATGACGGCGACCGGGGCTACACCAGCTCCGTCCAGCTCCCCGACGGCCGCATTCTGATCCTCAACTACTCAACCGTGGACGGTGTGACGGGGATCCGCAGCCGGGTCATCACGGAGGATGACTTCGACGGCTCAGCGCCGAGCCCCGGAGGTGGTTGGGTGCGGATCCCCTACTCCGCCGACCTGTCGCTGCGGGAGGCCCTGACGGTGGCGGCGTGGATCAGGCCGCGCTCGCAGCGCCGGGGCCAGCGAGTCCTCTGGAAGGACCGCGCCCTCTCGCTGTATCTGACCGAGGAGATGCGCCTCGACGGCTGGGTGATGGTCAACGACACTGCCGCAGACGCCGTCAGCAGCGCGACCGTTGCGCTCGACGAGTGGACGCACGTCGCCATGACGTATGCGCGGGACGATCCCGCCAGGCAGGTCCGCCTGTTCATCAACGGTGAGGAGGCCGAATACGCCACGGTGGAGCACACCGAGGGCGACGGCCTGATCGCCGCCCGCGAGGAGCCGCTGTTCATCTCCGGCTCCGACTATCCCTTCGACGGACTCATCGACGAGGTGCGTGTCTACGGCGTGGCGCTCACGCCCGAGCAGGTGGCGGCCCTGGCGGCCCGGTGACGCACCTCGCGGAGCCGGCGGCCGCCATCTACCGGCGCCCGGCGTGACGGGCGGCGTCGAACATGGCGACCACGTTCTCGGGGGGCACGTCGGTGAGAATGTTGTGCACCTGGTTGAAGACGTAGCCGCCTCCGGCCGAGAAGACCTCGATGCGCCGCCGCACCTCGTTGCGGACGTCCTCTGGGGTGCCCCGAATGAGCGTCGTCTGCGTCTCGCAGCCGCCGCCCCAGAAGGTGAGGTGCCGGCCGAACTCACGCGTGAGCCGCCGCGGCTCCATGTTCGCGGCGCTGGTC